>DATLIO010000294.1:0-4946 GCA_035539355.1 Luteolibacter sp. | reverse complement strand
CATGCGCGAGGCACTGGAGGAAGCGAACCTCTATCCGGACGGCGCAGGTTTCCGCCTCCGCACCGCCATCGCCGCGAAGTTCGATGTCTCAATCGAGAACGTCGTCATCGGCAACGGTTCGAATGAAATCATCGAGCTCCTCTGCCACACGTTCCTCAATCCAAAGGCCGAGCTGATCGCCGCCGAACACGCCTTCGTCGTTTACAAGCTGATGGCCACTCTCTTCGGCGCGAAATACGTTGAGGTGCCGGATCCGGGCTTCATCCACGATCTCGAGGCGATGGCCGACGCGATCAACGAAAACACCCGCCTCGTTTTCATCGCCAATCCGAACAACCCGACCGGCACCGTCGTCGGCCAGGAGGCCATCGACAAATTCATGGCGGGGGTTCCGGAGCATGTCGTCGTCTGCTTCGACGAAGCCTATTTCGAATTCCTCGACGAGCCGTTCGACACCCTGAAATTCGTCCGCGACAACCGCAACGTCGCGGTTCTCCGCACCTGCTCGAAGATCCACGGTCTCGCCGCTTTGCGCGTCGGCTACGGTCTCTGCGGGAAAAACGTCGCAGCCATCCTCCAGAAAGCGCGCCAGCCTTTCAACGTGAACGCCATCGCCCAGGCCGGCGCCCTCGCCGCGCTCACCGATGACACCCACGTCGAGCAAACCCGCGCGATCAACAAGGAAGGCCTCGCTTTCTATGAAGCCGCATTCAAGGAGCGCGGCCTGGAATTCGTGCCGAGCGTCGCCAACTTCGTCCTCGTGAATGTCGGCGACGGCGACCGGGTTTTCAAAGACATGCTCAAGCAGGGCGTCATCGTCCGAGCCATGCGCGGCTACAAACTGCCGGGCTGGGTGCGGATCTCGATCGGCACTCCCGAGCAAAACCGCCGCTGCCTCGAAGTCCTCGATTCCGTGTTGGCCACCGCCAGCGTCTGAGGACCGCCCTGGATTTGACAAGATGTTTCAAATTGATTAAGCATTTTCCGGGTAAGAACGCGACATGGCTGATCCATCACTTCCATCGAACCTGAGGGAATTCCATTGCGTTCATTGCAACGGCAAGATCCGGATTCCCAAGGATCTGCCACCCACCACGGGGCCGTGTCCCCACTGCCACGGAGTCATCACCTCGCCGGTCCCCGAATCCGTCCCCGCGGCATCGTTCCTGCCTCCGGCACCCGTCGGTGATTACGCCCCACCCACCCAGCCGGTCCGGTCGGTGGCTCCGCTGCCCAGCGTCCCGGATCACAACACCCCGGCGCCGGTCCTCCACACGCCCGATTATCAATCGCCAGCCCCGGAAGTCCCGGCCTATCAAGCTCCGGTTCAACAAACTCTCGCTTATCAAGCTCCTGCCCAGCAGCCCCCGGCTTCCCAACCGCAGGTTCAACCCGCTCCCGCCGAGCAAGCGCCTGTCCAGCAGGCGACTGCCGGGAAAATCCCGGAACCGAGGGAACAGCCACGCGAACGGATCAGTTCCACAAAACCCCAGGCTCCGCCGGAGCCGAAAAAAAGCATCCTCCCGGTTCTTCTCCTGGCCCTGTTGCTCGTCGGCTTCGCCGCTGCCGCAGGATATGTGGTCTACAAGGAAATGAACAACCGCAACGCGGTGAACCCGCTTCCGCCGAAGGCCACACCCGCCGACTCTTCAAGGGTCGAAAACCAATACATCCGGGTCGGCTGGGAACGCGATGCCAGGAACGTCCTCACCCAATTCCTTGCAGCGAAAACCGTCGCCGAAAAGATCCCCTATGTCATCAACGGCGAGGCGCTCAGATCCCAGATGGAGTCGTTCTACGGCGGCAGCGTCATTGATGATCAGGACACTCCTGAAATCGCATTTTCGGCTTATCAACTGAATGAAAGCGACCGCAAACGCGGGATTTTCCTCATGACCTTCGAACAACCGCCGCAGTTCGAGATGAAGGAATTCTTCCGCCCTCTTGCCGCTCTCGAGGTGCAATACGGGGTCAGCGAAGCGGATCTTCTCCTCAGCACCCTTGCGAACGTCACCAACTTCGCGACCGACCCGATCCGTGTGAACGCGTTCTTCAAAAAGACGCCGCAAGGCCTCAAACTCGATTGGGAAATCTTCGCCCAGACGAAATACCGCCTGCTCGAAACAATGTTCGAAGTTCCGGAAGCCGGCCAAACCGGGATTTTCCGAGTCATGATCGAGGAAGACGTGCCCGTCAAAGGAACGCAGGATCCGCAGACCAAGACCTACCGCGTTTCGGATCCTTCGTCACAGCGGACCAGCACGCGCGTGCAGGTGAAAATTGATTCCGAAATCGGCCGCACGCTTTCCGAAATCAACTGGATCGGACAACAGAACCGCCCGATCAGCCGCACCGCCACCGTGGAGCTCAAATGGGTTGGCACGGACCGGCCCGTCCTGGAAATCCAACGCCTGATCTGTTGGGAATTCCTCCATCTCGGCGGCACGGTCAATCCCGTCGCAGCCCCCTCTCCGAAGTAAATCCCGGAATGGAAATCCATCAGGAACACCGCACGACGATCGCGGCGATCGCGACGCCGGCGGGAACCGGCGCCGTCTCCATGATCCGCGTCTCGGGTCCGGAAGCGATCCGCATCGCCGATCGTGTGACCGGAGGCAAAGCCTCCACCGTCATGCCGCGCACCGCCCGTCACTGCCGGATTCTCGATGAAGGGGAAATCATCGATGACGGATTGATGACGGTTTTCCGTGCGCCCAACAGCTTCACCGGTGAGGACAGCGTCGAATTCACCGGCCACGGCGGCATGCTGGTGACCCGGGAAGTGCTCGCGCGCTTCCTTGCATCCGGCGCGATCGCCGCCGGCCCGGGCGAGTTCACCCAGCGTGCTTTCCTCAACGGCAAACTCGACCTCACCCAGGCCGAAGGCGTGATGGACCTCATCTCCGCGCAGACACGCCTCTCTCTCCGGGCCGCCCGCAGCCAGCTTGAAGGCGTGCTCGGCAGACGCACGACCGAAGCCCGTGACGAACTGCTGGAAACCCTCGCCCATCTCGAGGCATGGATCGATTTCCCCGAGGAGGACATCGATCCCCAAACCGGTTTCGTCCTACGCTCCCGCATCGGGAAAGTTCTCGCCACCGTCAACGCCCTGCTTGCCACCGCCGATCAGGGGCGCGTGCTCCGCGAAGGCGTGAGAACCGTGATCTTCGGCGAACCGAATGTCGGAAAATCCAGCCTGCTCAACCGTCTGCTCGGTTTCGAAAGGGCCATCGTCAGCGACATCGCCGGCACCACCCGCGACACCATCGAGGAAACCATCAATCTCCACGGACTGCCGATCCGTCTTATCGACACCGCCGGTGTCCGGGAATCGGGCGATGTCATCGAATCCGAAGGCATCCAGCGCACCGTCCGCCAGATCGAATCCGCCGACCTGCTTCTCGAAGTTTCCGACGGCAGCGCACCGAAGCCCTCCGAAGCGATCCTGCCCCATACCGACGCGAAACGTCTGCGCATCCTCAACAAAACCGATCTCGGCGAACATCCTTCGTGGTCCGGTGAAGACGCCGTCCGCCTGTCATGCTCGACCGGCGACGGATTCACCGATCTTTCCGAAGCGATCCGGGAAGCGCTGCATTTCACCGATGCGGATTGGGGCGAACATGCGATCGCCATCAACGCCCGCCATCAGGCGAGTCTCGCGGCCGCGCGCACCGCCCTCGTCGCCGCGCTTGAGCTGCTCGATGACACATCGAACGACGTCGAGCTCGCCGCCATCGATCTTCGCGAAGCCCTCGACGCCCTCGGGGAAATCCCTGGCAAGGTCGACACCGAGGATCTGCTCGGCGTCATCTTCAGCACGTTCTGCATCGGCAAATGAACATCGTCATCCTCACCGGCGCGGGCATTTCGGCTGAATCAGGACTGCCGACCTTCCGCGGCGCTGACGGACTTTGGGAAGGGCATCGCGTCGAGGAGGTCGCGACCCCCGGAGCCTTCGAACGCGATCCGGATACCGTGCAGCGATTTTACAACCTGCGCCGCACCCGGCTGACCGACGGCACCGTTCATCCCAACCCCGCACATTCCGCATTGGCAAAGCTCGAAAAGGAATTCCAGGGAGACGTTCTGCTTGTCACACAGAACATCGACGATCTCCACGAACGCGCGGGCTCCGGGAACCTTCTCCATCTCCACGGCGAACTGCTGAAATGCCGCTGCACGATCTGCGAAACCGTCGCCCGCATCCAAGGCGATCTCTCGACCTCCGACCATTGCCCGGAATGCTGTTCCATCGGCACACTGCGGCCCGACATCGTCTGGTTCGGGGAAATGCCCTACCACCTCGATGAAATCGCATCCGCACTCAACAACGCGGACCTTTTCGTTTCCATCGGCACCTCGGGAAACGTCTATCCCGCCGCGGGATTCGTCGCGCTCGCCAACCGTGCGGGCGCACACACGCTCGAACTCAATCTCGAACCCGGCAGCACCAGCTCCGCGTTCCGCGAAAGCCGTCTCGGCCGCGCCTCGGAAATCGTCCCCGGATGGGTCGACGAAATCCTCGCGTCTAACGGATGATCCGCCCCGAGTCGAAATCGAACGCCGTCAGTTCGAGAACAACCTCATCGCCGATCTCGAACACCTTTTTCTCATCGGTGAGCGGCTTCGACAAATGGGCCATGATCACCTTTCCGTTCGGCAGTTCGGCGCGGTAAAGAATCTCACCCAGCCGGGCCAGGAGCTTTCCTGAAGTATGGATCGTCGCGTCGGGCATCGGAGTGATTTCAACCGAGATCACGCCAGCGCACAAGACTTGCGAGAGGAGGCATGCCATCGTGATGCCAGAAAACCGCCGGCTCCTGGACTTTTCCCGCAGGACAGATCCGCGGCGCGCCGATCGCTTCGATGATCGCGGCGTGCTTTTCATCAAAGGGATGGATCGCCACCGTCGAAACGAAAGCCCTCTCGGCTCCGAGTTCGTC
>DATLIO010000293.1:0-1607 GCA_035539355.1 Luteolibacter sp. | reverse complement strand
GGCCCATCGCGCCGTGACCGAAAAGCGGACAAGTCGAGAAGAAGTCGTTTCTTAGTTGGACCGGAAACCACGGCGCGATGGGCCATCGCGCCCTACCGGTTTTCAACCCTCGAACAAGAACGTGTCGTCCTTGTAAGTGTGGGCCTGGACGTTGATCCGTTCGGCACCGCCGAACTTGAACGTCACGTCGCCTTCGATGACCACACCAGGTTCGAAGTGGATCAATCCATCCACCACCAGCGAGCGGCATTTCAGCAAACCGGGCACACCGAGCGGCTCAAGCTGATCCACCAGCTTGTAATCATCGGAAAGCGAGATCACCGGAGGAATGCCTTCCCGTTCCGGCTGCAGACGCACCTGGCCGTTGTCGAGAATTTCATAAGCGTCCGAACGCAGCGCGAGCAGATCGCCCGTCGTCTTCACCGGCGCGAAACGGCTGCGCGGCACTTCGATCGCCAATGATCCTTCGAAGCATTCGATCGCAGCACCCATCGCGACCTCGAGCTGGATCACCTGCGTCGATTTCTTGTCGCGCGGATCCACCGTCTTGCGGTTCTTGATCATCGGCAACGGCAGCACTCCCGAATCCGCGGCGAGCTGCTCTTTCAAAAGATCCAGTCGCAGCCAGAGCGAGTTCGTGTTGAAGAAACGATGCTCGTCGATGTTCTGGAACGCATCGATGTCCTCATCCGGGCACTGCGCCACTTCGCGGAGAAGAAGACGCCCGTCACTCTTCCTGACCGCCAGGTGACCACCCTTGCGATCCGCCGCAGTGCGGCGCGTGACCTCCATCATGAACGGCGCGCCGGATTTCGCGAAATACTCCAGCAACGCCGGATCAAGGATCGCACCGAGGTTGTCGGAGTTCGAAACGAACGCGAACTTCACGCCTTCACCGAGAAGCCGGTCGAGCCAGCCGCTTCCGACCAGCGCCGGGAAAAGATCGCCGTGTCCCGGCGGGCACCATTCCAGATCCGGATCCGCAGGCCACTCGACCGGAGCCAGTGTCTCCGCATCGATCTTCGGAATCTGGTTCTGCATGAGCTCCACTTCGGAGGCATCCGCCAACCCGTCCGACGCGTACTTTTTCAAATGCCCGAGCGTGTCATCGCTCGTGCTGAAACTGTTCATGAGCAGCAAACGCACGTTCGCGCCGCTCGATTTCCGCAGGTCGAGGATCTGCCGGACCATCAGGTCCACGAAATTCACCCCCTCACGGATCGGCAGGAGACTCTTCGGACCTTGCAGCCCCATCCCCGTGCCAAGCCCGCCGTTCAGCTTGATCACCACCGACTGGGAAAGCAGCGCCGCGGCATCCGCGGACGACTTCAGTTCCTCCGACGACGCGATGCCTTCCGCAGGCTTGATCGTCGACTCCGGGATCAGTCCGGTCTCGTTCCGCAGCAGCGATTCGTAGTTGCGTTGGAAAGCGCGGATCGCGGCGTCACCCATTCCCGCGGCGACCATCTTGTTTTGAAAAGCGTCAAAATTTCCCATGAGATCGAAAGTTCGCGCCCACCGTGGGCCAGTATTTTCGCGGGGTCACGCCGAAAGTAAGGAAGTGACGAACCCTTCGCCTTACCCTTGAATCCGAAAAACCGGAAAGG
>DATLIO010000292.1:0-3996 GCA_035539355.1 Luteolibacter sp. | reverse complement strand
TGATCGTGCCCGCGCCGGATCGGGAATGATGATGCAGCGGCGGTCTGTGACCGTCGCTGACTTCGAGAGGGTGAATGCGACGGTCATAGACCGCCGCTATATCTATTTTCCGAGAGACGCTTCGAGAAACGCCCATTCGTCGGCGGTGCGATCGATGACTTTCGAAAGCGCGGTGCCTGCTCCGTGACCGGCGCTGGTATCGATCCGGATCAACACCGGCGGACCGTCCTTCGCCTGGCATTCCTGGAGTCGTGCGGCGAATTTGAAACTGTGGGCCGGGACGACGCGGTCGTCGTGATCCGCGGTGGTGACCAGCGTCGCCGGATAGCGGGTTCCCGGTTTCAGCGCATGGTACGGAGAGTAGCGGTGGAGCAGCTTGAACTCCTCGGCATCGTCCGAGCTGCCGTAATCCTTTTCCCAGGCCCAGCCGATGGTGAATTTCTGGAAACGCAGCATGTCCATGACGCCGACCGCGGGCAGCGCCGCGCCGAAAAGATCGGGTCGTTGGGTGAGGCATGCGCCAACGAGCAGGCCGCCGTTGCTCCCGCCTTGGATCGCGAGGTTGGCCGGATTCGTGTAGCCGTCCGCGATCAGCTTTTCGCCGGCGGCGATGAAGTCGTCGAAGACGTTCTGTTTGTTCAGTCTTCTTCCTCCGTTGTGCCACTCGCTGCCGTATTCGCCGCCACCGCGGAGATTCACGGTCACGGCGATGCCCCCGCGTTCGAGCCAGACGGCACGGGGGATGGAAAACCCGGGCTGAAGGCTGATCTGGAAGCCGCCATAGCCATACATCAGCGTGCGGTGCGAACCATCGAGTTGGATGCCTTTTTTGTGGGTGATGAACATCGGGACGCGGGTGCCATCCTTGCTTTTGAAAAAGACCTGCTTCGTCTCATAGGCGGCTCCGTCGAAATCGACATCCGGTTTTTTCCAAAGCATGCTTTCACCCGTGGCAATATCGAGTTTGTAAACCGCCGGTGGCTCCGTGAACGAAGTGAAGGCATAGAACACTTCCTTGTCCTTTTGCTTTCCGCCAAGGCCGCCGATGGAGCCGATTCCGGGGGCGTGGATCTCGGTTTTGTTTTTTCCATCGATGTCGAAGCGGTAGAGCTTGTCGACAGCATCCTTCATGTAGATGGCGAACAGCTTGCCGCCGGAAAGACTGACGGTATCGAGTTTGTCTTTGGTCTGAGGGATGACTTCGGTCCAATTTTCCCTTTCCGGTTTGCGGGTATCAATCGCGATGAGGCGGTTGCGTGGAGCTTTGAGATCGGTGAGGAAATAGAAGACGGGCCCGATATTGCCGATGAAGCCATAGCTCGCATCGCCGTCCGGAAGCAGATCGACGACCTTCGCGTCCTTTTCCTTTGCGGAGCGGTAGGCGAAGCGGTTCTTCGGATCGGTGCCTTGGGAAAGATGGATGAGCAGGTAATCCCCGTCTTCGGAAATCCAGCCGCCCAGTCCCCAGCGCGGTTGATCGGTGCGTTCGTAGATGAGGCTGTCTTTTTCCTGCGGTTCTCCGAGCCGATGGAAATAGATCTTCTGGTTTTCGTTCACCTGCGTGAGCGCGGCGCCTTCAGGTGCGGCAGGATAGCGGCTGTAGTAAAACCCCGAGCCGTCTTTGGCCCATGAGATGCCGCTGAATTTCACCCACCTGAGATGGTCGGTCAGATCCTTGCCCGTCGCCACTTCACGGACGCGGATTTCGTTCCAATCACTGCCGCCGCCGGAAGTCGCGTAGGCGATCAACTTTCCGTCCTCGCTCACTTCGTGTTGGGAAAGCGCGACCGTGCCATCCTTCGAAAACGCGTTGGGATCGATGAGCACGCGGCGTTCGCCATCGAGGCTGTCGGAAGTATAGAGGACCGCCTGATCCTGCAGCCCGGAATTCATGCTGTAGAACCATTTGCCGCCTTCTTCCTGTGGCAGGCCGAAGCGTTCGTAGTTCCAGAGCTTTTTGAGTCGTTCACGGATTTCCGAACGGCTTGGAATCGAAGCGAGGTATTTTTCGGTGACCTCGTTCTGTGAAGTGACCCAGGCTTTCGTCTCCGGCGAATTGTCGTCTTCCAGCCAGCGGTAGGGGTCATCGACCTTCACGCCGTGGTAGGTGTCGGTGACGTTGTCCTTGCGGGTGTCCGGATAGGAAATCGGTTCGGCGTGAAGGGAAGACATCAGGAGAAATGGGACGAACAGGCGGTTTTGCATGGGTTCGGGAAATCGAAAGAAAGCGTCGCCGGACGGATGATCTATTCAGCGAACCGGGATTGGGTGGATATCGGATGTTAGATCCATCGATCCCGGATGCCACCCACAAAAAAGCCACCCCGGCGAACCGGAAGTGGCTCCGTGCAAAATGGGATGAAGGGGTTACTTCATTTTCTTGGTCGCCTCCTTTTTCTCCTCCGCGGCGGGCTTCTCTTTTTTCACCGGAGCGGGTTGCTCGCCTTTGCCGAAGGTGACGACGTTGGTGAAGGTTTTCTCACCGATGTCATCGACGAGCGCGAGGTCCTCGACGGTGGAATAAGGACGCTTGGCGATGATCGTGGCGGCGCGTTTTTCGCCGATGCCGTTGATTTCCCCGAGTGCTTTTGTGTCGCCCTTGTTCAGCAGGTCCAGCAGCTTGGTTTTTTGGGCGGAACTGAGGGTGTCGGTCTGCTTTTTCGCGGCGGCGAGAATGGCTTCGTCGGCTTTCGCAGGATCGGCGGGTTTCTTTTCCTTGGTCGCCTTTTCCTCCGTTGCGGGAGTTTCTTTGGTTTCCGTCTTTTTGGGAGCGGCGTTGGCGATTGGCAGAAGGGCTGCGGCAAACAGGAGGAGGATTGATTTCTTCATGGAGTGGTTCTTATGAACAGCAGTAGGAGAGATGAAAATCCCGGGCATATCCAGAAAAAATGCGTACTAAATGGGATTTATTTTGGTGATTCGGCGAAACCAAGAAGAAAACCTCCACCGGCGAACCGATGGAGGCTTTTGATTTTAAGGAGATAACGGAAACCGTTTCTCAGAAGTGGATCGCGTGGCCGTCGGCGGCGAGGGTCGCTTCGTGGATGACCTCGGACATCGTCGGGTGGGCGTGGATGGTCGAGTGGATCTCCTCGGAGGTGAGTTCCTGGTCGAGCGCGAGGCCCATTTCGGCGATGAGCTCGGTGGCGTTGTCACCGATGAGGTGGGCGCCGAGGAGTTCGCCGTGTTTCTTGCCGTAGAGCAGCTTGGCGAAACCATCCGGTTCACCGGCGGCGATGGCCTTGCCGATGGCGACGAACGGGATCTTGCCGACCTTGTATTCGATGCCTTCTTCCTTGAGCGCGCGTTCGGTTTTGCCGACGGAGGCGATCTGCGGGTGGCAGTAGGTGCAGCCCGGGAAATTGGTGACCTTGCGTGGGGTGTGGCCTTCGACGTAGAGGCCTTCGACGGCCTGGATGGCTTCGAAGGATGCGGTGTGCGCCAGAAGCGGCGGGCCGGTGATGTCGCCGATCGCGTAGACATTCGGGATCGAGGTTTCGTAGCGGTCGCCGACCTGGACGAAACCGCGGTCGGTGAGTTCCGGCTGCTGGCCGCCAGGAAGAACCGGCTGCACGCCGATCGCGACGAGGACGACATCGGCGGAAAGAACGCCGTTTTCCTTGGCGCCTTCGACGGTGACTTCGACGTGGCTGCCCTTGTCTTCGGTCTTGGTGATCTTGTGGTTCGCGAGGCAGCGGATGCCTTGTTTGATGAAGGATTTCTCGAGGGCGTCGCCGATCTCGTCGTCTTCGACAGGAACGAGGCGCGGAGCCATTTCAACGAGGGTCACCTTGGTGACGAACGCGTTGTAGATGTATGCGAATTCGACACCGATCGCGCCGGCACCGATGATGATCATGCTTTTCGGCTGCTTGCCGAGGACCATGGCTTCCTTCGAGCCGATGACCGTGGTGCCGTTGAATGGCAGCGGTGGCAGCGGGCGGGATTTCGCGCCGGTGGCGATGATGATGTCCTTGGTGTCGGCGGTGCTTTTCG
>DATLIO010000291.1:0-7077 GCA_035539355.1 Luteolibacter sp. | reverse complement strand
TTCGGCAGGAGCCTTCTACACTTCGGACGGCGCGTTCCGCTGGGCGCTGCTCAATTCCAACGGCAACCGGGTCACCACCGACTTCGCCGGCAACAACACTTCGGGGATTTCGAGCGGCGCCACGTTCTCAACCTGGACGGGTTACCAGGGAGACAGCGCGGTGGCGGGCACTCCGAATGCCAACACCCTCCAGATCCGGGAACGCAAAGGATCCGGCGACTCTCTCTTCACCGGATCGAACTGGGATGTCCGCTCCGCCGGCAACACCATTGCCACCTCCACCGCCGATGTCGCCGTCGTTCTCGACGTCACCCGTACCGCCGCCGGTGTGACCATCGGAACCAGCTACGGCGGCAGCTCGATCTCCTACGTCGACACTTCCGCAACCACGACTTCGTTCGACACGATCGCATTCTTCACCGTCGACGGCCTCACGAAGGACATCATCCTTTCGAACATCAAGGTGGAGACCCTCATCATTCCCGAACCTGCTTCCGCATGGCTCGGTGCACTGGGCTTCGCCGGATTCGCTTTCCGCCGCAAACGGAACGCCTGATTTTTCCCACGAAAAAAGGGAGCGTGATTCGTATCACGCTCCCTTTTTGTTTTTGAAGACTTCTCAGCGAAGCAAATTCCAAGCGGTCACCAGCGCTTTCAGGCCCGCCATTTCGATGGACGGATCCACACCGGCACCCCAGATGAGGCGGCCGTCGTCGGCCTGCAACTGGACATAGGCCGCCGCATTCGCATCCGAACCGCCGCGCACAGCGTGCGAACGATAGTCGGTGACCTTGAAATTCTTCATCCCCGCTTCCTCAAGCGCGTGGACGAACGCGTTGATCGGTCCGTTGCCGAGTCCCTCGATGTTCTTCGAAGCCCCTTCGTGACGGATCGTCGCCTTGCAAAGCACCTGACCGCGCTCGGTCGTGTGATGGATCAGCTCGTAATCCTCCACCGCGAGCGGCGAATCGAGGTTCACGAACTCACGGAAAAACGCGTCGCGGATTTCATCGGTGGAAAGCTCGCGGCCCAGTTCGTCCGCCAGATCGTAAATGCGTTTGCCGACCTGCGGATGCATCGTCTTCGGCAGATCGAATCCATGCTCGCGATCGAGCACGTAGGCGACACCGCCTTTGCCCGACTGCGAATTGATCCGGATGATCGCTTCGTAGGATCGGCCGATGTCCTGCGGATCGATCGTCAGGTACGGCACGCCCCAGGCGATTTCCGGATCCGCTTTGATTTCCTTCTCGCGGCGGTCGAGGCCCTTCTTGATCGCGTCCTGGTGCGAACCGGAGAACGCGGTGAAAACCAGCTCACCCGCATAGGGCTGCCGCTCGGGCACGACCAGGCGGGTCATCCGCTCGTAGACGTTGCGGATCGACTGCAGGTCGGAGAAATCCAGACCGGTTTCCACGCCGTGGCTGTTCAGGTTCAGCGCGACCGTGACGATGTCGAGATTCCCCGTTCGCTCGCCGTTTCCGAACAACGTACCTTCGACGCGATCCGCACCGGCCATCAGGCCCAGTTCGGTCGCGGCGACCCCCGTGCCACGATCGTTGTGCGTGTGCAGCGAAACGATCAGCGACTCGCGCTTGTTCAGATTGCGGCACATCCATTCGATCATGTCGGCGTGGATGTTCGGCGTCGTCCACTGGACGGTGTCCGGCAGATTGATGATCATCTTTTTCTCCGGCGTCGGCTGCCAGACATCGATGACCGCGTTGCAGATCTCCGCGGCGAAATCGAGTTCGGTGTCCGAGAACGATTCCGGCGAATACTGCAGCACGATCTCCGTCCGCGGGATCGTCGGCACCAGTTCCTTCACCAGCTTCGCGCCGTCGATCGCGATCTGTTTGATCGAATCGCGCGAGGCATCGGAAAACGTGACGCGGCGCTGCAAGGGCGACGTCGAATTGTAGATGTGGACGATGGCCCGTTTCGCACCGTCGATCGCTTCGAAAGTCCGGCGGATCAGCGGTTCGCGGGTCTGCACCAGCACCTGGATCGTGACGTCATCGGGGATCCGGTTTTCGTCGATCAGGCGGCGCAGGAAATTGAACTCCGTATCCGCGGCGGACGGGAAACCGACCTCGATCTGCTTGAAGCCGACGCGGACCAGCAGATCGAAGAATTCGAGCTTCTCCTCGACGGACATCGGCTGCGGGAGCGCCTGATTGCCATCGCGGAGATCGACCGAGCACCACTCGGGGGCGGAGGTCAGGATCTGGTCGGGCCACGTGCGGTCGGGCAGGGACACCGGCGGGAAGGGCCGGTATTTCTTCAAGGAAGTCGGATTCATGGAAAAAAAGAAAAAATGGATTTCGGAAAAAGGAGAGGCCGCGCCGAAAAGATGGGCGTGCCGGGGAACGGAAGTGAAGGAAAGAAATGGTCAGCGGGAGGCCACCCCTAGAAGGAGGAGGCTGCTTGGAAGGAATGTCCCGGTGAAATTCACTGCGACGCGAATTAAGAATGGCCCGCGCCGGTCGTCAAGAACGCGATTTTACCGGGTGATCCCCCGCTCCGAATCCTCGATGAACTTGATGAGATGCGCCACCTGCGGGACCGATGCCTCGTGGGTCGCTTTCAGGGAGCTGATCGAATTGGCCAGGTTGCCGTCCTTTTTCAGGAACAGTTTCTTGTAGGCGAACTTGAGCGCCTTGATGTCCTCTTCGGGAAATCCCCGGCGCTGCAGGCCGATGAGATTCACCCCGCGGGTCACCGCCGGATTGCCGTCCACGATCATGAACGGAGGGATGTCCTGTGTGATCTTCGAACACCCGCCGATGATCGAGTGCATGCCGATCCGGCAGAACTGGTGGAAGCCCGCCATCGCGGAAAGGATCGCGTGGTCCTCCACGATCACATGCCCGGCGATGCCCGCCGAATTGGACAGGATGACGTGGTTGCCGACCTGGCAATCGTGCGCGACGTGGGAGTAGCAGAGGAAAAGGTTGTGGTTGCCGATGCGTGTCGGCGTCTCGGCGACGGTGCTGCGGTGGATGGTGCAGTTTTCGCGGAACACGTTGTGGTCGCCGATTTCGAGATAGGTCGGCTCGCCGATGTATTTCAGATCCTGGGTTTTCCCGCCGATCGCCGAGAATGGGAAAAACTCGTTGTGCCGCCCGATTTTCGCATGCCCCTCGATCACGACATGGGAATGCAGCACGCAGTCGTCCCCGATCTCGACATTCGCCCCAACCACGCAAAAAGGACCGATCCTGACGTTGTTGCCGATGTGGGCGAGCGGGGAAACGATGGCAGTAGGGTGGATCACGCGCCAATCAGGCAAAACCCCGGAGCAGGTGGCGAGTGGAAATTTCGCCCCGCCGTCCCTCAGAACTCGTAACCAAGCCCGAGGGAGGCCCCGTGGACCGTCAATCCCTCGCCGCCAAGGGCGATGTCACCGCGATATCCGGCGTCGAGGCTCAACCCATCGATCAGGCCGACCTTGGTCCCGAGCGTGAGCAGAATCGCGGACGATTGCTCCGCACCCTGCACCCGGAAGGCATTTCCGGCGAAATAGGCCGTCGCGACCGCACGGTCGTCGCCGAACTCATGGGCGTAGGCAATCGAACCATAAGGGCGGAACCTTCCGAAATCCGAATCCACACGGAAACCGAGGAGTGCCCGGAACGATTCCGCATCGAAACCATCCACCGAAGCCGGCAGCCCTGATCCCGAATCGACACCGTCAACATCCACCCGCTGCCATTCGAATCCACCGAACGGGCCATACTTCAGCCTCGAATCACCAAAGGCATGACCGGCGATCACGGACGCTTGGAAACTTTCGGCATCCGAATCATCCCAGTCGTGCGTTCCGTAAGCTGCCAGCCAGTCGGCGTAGAAGCCCAGCGATTTTCCAAAACTGCCATAGATGCCGGCCCTCAGGCTCTCGGCATCCGGCCCATCCTGATCCGTCTGCGAACCGTCCGCCACGATCCCAAGCAGCAGGTTGGGAAGGACCCGGTAATCGAACCCGGCGGTGAAAGCATCCACATCGCCGTCGAAGTCGCCATCGGCTTCACTTTCGTAGTCCGCCCAATCATGGGAAAACGTTCCCCAGGCATTTCCGCGGCCGCCGATCTGACGGGAAGCGGATGGGTCTGCCAGCACCTCATTGGAAAATCCGACCGGAAGTTTGACCAGATCCGTCCCCCGGGCTTGTGCGAGGTAGTCCTGCACCAAGCGGCCGAACTGACGGCCTCGGCCGAGAATGGAGGCGGCTTGGCTGAAATTCTCTTCCGCAGGCTCGAGAATGGAGGCGAAAAACGCCTGCACGCCACCGAGAGTCTGGCTGTCGAGATAGTAAATGAGGTCGGTCTGCCTGTGGGAGCTGTCCCAGACGTCCGGCAATGGATTGTCGAAGATCGCCGCGAGCGAGCGCTGGTTTTCCGTCAGGCCGGGCAGCCCTTGGAAATCGTGATACACCCGGAGAACCAGATCGCCTTCAGCGTTGATCAAAGTCGTCGAGAAATAACGGCCGATGACCGTATCCGCCGATCCATTGAGATAGACCGTGTTTCCGCCGCCGAGAATCGTGCCCCCCGCAGCTTCGATCACCACATAATGATTATTGATAACGGATCCTCCTCTGAGGTCGATGATCGCCTCTCTGGCGTCATAAACACCGCCGATCGACCGGATGATGCTCGGCCCCCTTATTTGGTCGTCGCCCAAGAAAGCGATGCGAGAACCCGCCTCGTGGGTCACGTTGCCATCGATCTGCAGGAATCCCCGGAAAAACGGTCCGGCGATGCTGCCGGTGCTGCTGAGCGAGTAAAGTGTCAGGATCGACGAATCCCGGGCGAGATGGATCGTGGTTCTCGACCAAATGCCATTTCCACGAAGTTCGGCACCCTCTTTGACGTCGATCGACCCGCCGTTGAGATCGCCCCATAGAGACAGATATCCGTCATTCATCACCCGGATATCCTGAACTCCGGTGATATTGCCACGGATGGCTCCTTCGTAGGCGTCGATCCGGTTCCCCGTGCCCGCCATGCTCACGCTGCCCGATACGAAGCCGTTGTCCGACAATTGCAGCGTGCTTCCACCGACGCCTCCGATGCTTCCCAAATCGATAGCCAACAGCGAAGGGTTGAAGTCGGTACCACTGTTGACGACGTTCGCGCTATTGGAAATGAACGATCCGCCTCCACCGACGATCCGCCCACGAATATCCCCGTTGTTGTAAAGCTGCATTCCTTCCAGCCCCAGAATCGTGGTGCCTGAAGACGAAGCGATCGTTCCCCAGTTGGTGATCGTCCCGCCTGCGGAGGTGAACTCTATCGCCGCATTGGCACCCGAGATCCAGCCGTTGTTGGTATTAGAAATCTGGCTGTTTCCTCCTCGGGCTACCACTGTGCTTTCCTGACTGGCATACAGCCTGGCCGCGTTGCTCAGAATCACCTCGAAATTCACCGAACGGATCACACCTTCGTTGATGTTGAGGTTCGATATATTACGGATGGTGTAGATGGTATATCCCGGAGCGGTGACGTTCACCTGGCTATCGGTCCTCGGGAACAATTCCACCGAGCCCGAAAGCGGTTGGAAGCGAACGGTTTTCTCCCCCGGCAAAAGGCTGTTCGCCTCGATGAAGTTACCGGAAAGAGCCCATCCCTCGGCGTAGATGCTCCCCGAAGCATCCGGATAAAAATAAGTCGCCGCTTTGACCGACGGAATCGCGGCAAAAAACACGCAGGCGGGGATCAGCGAAGGAAAGCGAACGAATGCAGGAAGTTTCATGAAGGGATGCCCGAAGGTACGATACTCCAAGTCCACTCCCCCGTTTCTCGCAAGACATTGTTTCCACTGTTGTTGCGACGCGGCCATTCCATGAAATTCAGTTTCACCGCAGAGCAGGAAAGCGGTCATTGCAACTTCACAAGATGCGATTGCGACTTCGAAACCGGCAATTGACATCCAACAAGATGCCGTTGCCACGAGGCAAGATGTCATTGCGGAGCTGAAACAGGCGATTGCCAACCGGTATCGAGCCATTGTCAGACTGCGAGACGCGATTGCCGACAGGTCACGGGCCTTTGCCAACGCGCAACATGTCGTTGCAGAGCTGAAACAGGTTATTGCCAACCGGTATCGGGCCATTGTCAGGCCGCAAGACGCGATTGCCGACAAGTGAAAGGCGTTTGCCAAGATGAGAGACGCCGTTGCCACGACGCAAATTTTCCTTCTTTCCGGCCCTCGGGGCGTCAGTGTCACGAGATAACCCATGATTTCCAAATATTCGGTCAGAACCGGAATCGCCTTCGTCGTTGCGAGTGTCGGCGCTCTCGCCGCACCGGTGAAAACCCAGGTCTCCAGCAAAACGGAACTCGCCTATGCCAGCGACGTGAGTTCGACCGATCTTCTGCACGGGCTTACGGCAACGACCACCGGCACCTGGACCGGCAACGGCGCGGGCGCGGCGAAACTCAACGACGGGATCCACGGAAACACGGCCTCCGTCGATTCGGCGGGCTCCGTCGCCTGGGCGAGCCCGGGTGCCACCGCGACTTTCACCTTGGGAAACGGCAACGGTTTCGGCTGGAACATCACCTCGATCCAATCGATCGCCGCGTGGGTCAGTGTCGGATTTGGAAATCAGGCTTTCACCGTGAGCGTCCGTTATGCGGGCGAATCCACGTTCACCCCGTTGCCGGATCTTTCGGTCGATTACCAACCGCTCACCACCAACCCGAATCCGGATCCGGGGGCGACGAAAGTCATCCTCACCGATAACGCCGGGCCACTCGTCAGCGGCATCGACGCGATCCGTTTCACCGCACAGAGCGTGAACGGCGGACTCAACTCGGGCCGGTTCACGTTCCGGGAAATCGATGTGCAAGGTGTGCAAGCGACCGCCCCCGCCGACAGCGATGGTGACGGCACGAACGACCAGGCGGAAATCGCAGCCGGAACGAATCCTTCCGACGCGGGTTCTTTTCCCATGCCTCCGTTGCGCATCATGCCCGTCGGCGATTCGATCACGGCGGGCTACACCGACAACCCGACGTGGAACGAGCCTTTCAATTTCGGCTACCGCAGCGGGCTTTACACGCGGCTGAAGAA
>DATLIO010000290.1:0-3714 GCA_035539355.1 Luteolibacter sp. | reverse complement strand
ATGCCCCGGCTGCTCAGCAGGCCGCGTGTGGGTTTCCAGCCGATGAGGTTCTGGAATGCGGCGGGAACGCGCCCCGAACCGGCGGTGTCGGTGCCGAGCGAGAACGCGCAGAGTCCGGCGGCCAACGCCGTGGCGCTTCCGGAGCTCGAACCGCCGGGAAGATACGCGGCATCGAAGACATTCTTCGGTGTCCCGTACGGCGAGCGTGTTCCGTTGAGTCCCGTCGCGAACTGGTCGAGATTGGTTTTTCCGATGGGAATCGCACCGGCGGCCCGCAGCAGGCGGACGACTTCCGCGTCTTCCGTGGGCGTGTAGGAAAACTCCGGGCATGCGGCGGTGGTGGGCCAGCCCCCGACATCGATGTTGTCTTTGACCGCGAAAGGAACGCCCCACAACGGGAGCGAGGTTGGCAACGCTTCGACCTGCGCCGCGATCTCCAGCAACTCCGCTTCGGTGGGCAGATGGATGAAGATCGCGGGATCGCCATGCGCTTCGATCTTTTTCCGCAGAAGCGATACCATGCCGGTGGGGGTGAGCGTTCCTTCGGCGTAGCTTTGTTTCAGGGAAGTGATCGTGAGCATTCGGTTAGATCGGTTTCGCGATGAGAAGAGGTTGTCCGGCCCGGACGGGCGCGCCTTCGCCGACGAGGATTTCGAGGATCTCGAGAGCTTCGTCGGACTCCACGGTGATCTCCATTTTCATCGCTTCAAGAACAATGGCGGGATTGCCGGCGGGGAGATGATCACCCGGTTTGACTTCGATCTTCCAGACATTGCCGGTGACCGGGCTTTCGACGGCGATCGCTCCGTCGGGCAGCTTGATTTCCGCGGCGACCTCGACCACCTCCGCGGGCGATTCGAGATGAAGGCCCGCGTCTTCCCATCGCTGGCGTTCTTCGGCGAAAGCCTGGCGCTGGGTGGCTCGGAAGGCGGCGATTTCCCCGGCGTTGGTCTCGAGGAACGCTTCGTAGTCGGCGTAGCGGAAGACGGTCGGCTCGATCTTGAGGTGATGCCTGCCGCGCGGAAATTCCTCGCGAAGCCGGAGGAGCTCTTCGGCCGAGACTTCGTAAAACCGGAGCTGGTCGAAGAAACGGAGCAGCCAGGGATTTTCGAAATCCGCCGTGCGGTGCCAGCGGTTCCACATCTGGACGGTGCGGCCGGTGAATTGATAACCACCGGGGCCTTCCATGCCATAGACGCAGAGATAGGCTCCACCGATGCCGACGGCGTTCTCGGGAGTCCAGGTTCTCGCGGGGTTGTATTTGGTGGTGACAAGCCGGTGGCGTGGATCGAGGGGAGTAGCAACGGGCGCGCCAAGATAGACGTCGCCGAGACCCATCACGAGATAGCTCGCGTCGAAGAAGATGCGTTTCACGTCATCGAGCGAATCGAGTCCGTTGATGCGGCGGATGAACTCGAGGTTGCTCGGGCACCAGGGGGCCTTCGGATTCACGCCGACCATGTAGCGCCGGATGGCTTCCCGCGTGCTCGGGTCATCCCAACTGATCGGCAGATGCACGACACGTGCGGGCACTTCGATTTCCTCAAGCGGCGGCAGCTCGGCGATGCCTTCGCGGAGGATGCTCCGGAGTTCGTCGCGGGAGATGACCGTGCTGTCGAAATGGATCTGCAGCGACCGGATGCCCGGGGTGAGATCGATGATGCCATCCAGCTTCTTGTCCTGAAGCCATTGGTGGATGACGTGGGCTTTGAACCGGAGCTTGAGATCGAGGAGGTGAGGGCCGAATTCAACCAACAGATAGCGGTCGCCTGCGCGGCGCATCACGACGCGTTCGTCTCCTTCGCCGAAGGAATCGAGGATCGGGCTGCCGATTTCCGCGGGTTCGGGATCGGGCAATGAGGGAAGGGCTCCCGACAGGAAGTCCGCGACGGCTTTCGTTTGGTTCTCCGCCCATGATTCGCTGACGGGCACGAAGCTGATTTTGTCACCGGGCCGGAGTTGTCCGAGTTTCCAGAGCTCGGCGTCGACGACCACGACCGGGCAGACGAAGCCGCCGAGGCTCGGGCCGTCGGGGCCGAGGATCACGGGCATGTCGCCGGTGAAATCGACCGCGCCGATGGCATAGGCGTTGTCGTGGAGATTGGATGGATGGAGCCCCGCTTCACCGCCATCGGTGCGGGCCCATTTCGGTTTCGGGCCGATGAGGCGGACGCCGGTGCGGGCGGAATTGTAGTGAACTTCCCAAGCGGTCGCGAAGAAGGTTTCGATGTCCTCGTTGAGGAAGAAATCAGGGGCGCCGTGCGGGCCGTAAAGCACGCCGATCTTCCAATCGCGGGGATAGGGGATGACAGGAGTGTGGCAATCGGCCGCCGCCGCTTCGGATCTTCCGATTCCGATGACGTCACCGGGCAGGAGCGCGCGGCCTCCATGTCCGCCGAAACGACCGAGGGTGAACGTGGATTTGCTGCCGAGGTAGTCCGGCGCTTCGATGCCACCGGAGACCGCGAGGTAGGATCTCAGCCCGGCCGCTTCGATTTTGCCGATCTTCACCGTGTCTCCCGGAGCTACGGTGAACGCCGTATTTGCGGGGATGGGTTCGCCGTTCCTGAGGATGATGACCGGAGGGCCGGCGACCGCGATGGTGGTGGCCATGTTGAAGCGGAGGCTCGGACCGGCCATCGTGATTTCCAATGCCGCGACTCCTTCATCGTTTCCGACGAGTCGGTTGGCGAGGCGGAAGGACAGCGGATCCATCGGTCCGGACGGTGGCACACCGACTTCCCAGAGTCCGAGTCGTCCCGGCCAATCCTGGATGGTCGTCATCGTTCCGGCGGAAAGGACGTCGAACGTGTTCGGTTTGTAGTCGAACGAAGCCATGTCGCGCATCGCGACACCTCCATTGATGAACGGCTGCCAGCGGGCGACCTGCCGGAGATAGCGGAGGTTGGTTTCGATGCCGGAGACCTGTGTTTCGTCCAACGTGGATCCAAGCAGGTCGATGGCCGCTTCACGGGTTTCCGCGTGGACCATGACTTTGGAGAGCAGCGGATCGTAGAACGGACTGACTTCGGTGCCGGTGGCGATAAATCCGTCGATGCGGATGCCGTCCGCTTCGGGATAGGACACTTCGGTCAACAAGCCCGCGCTGGGCCGGAAATTCTGGTTCGGATCTTCGGCGTAAAGGCGTGCCTGGATCGCGTGGCCCTTGGGTTCGGGTGCTTTTTCAGGAAGCGAGAAACCGGGATCGAGGGCGAGCCGGGCCATCCATTCGACCAGATCGATGCCGGTGACGAGTTCGGTCACGCCGTGCTCGACCTGAAGACGCGTGTTCACCTCGAGGAAATAGAACTCGGTGCGGTCCGCATCGTAGATGAACTCGACGGTTCCCGCCGACCGGTAGTTGATGCTTTTCCCGAGCTCGACCGCCGCGCCATGAAGCGCGTTGCGGGTTTCGTCGGAAAGCAACGGAGCCGGCGTTTCCTCGAACACCTTCTGGTTGCGCCGCTGCACGGAGCAGTCGCGTTCGCCGAGTGCGAGGACGTGGCCGTTGCCATCGCCGAAAATCTGGACCTCGACGTGGCGGCCGCGCTGGACGTAGCGCTCGAGGAAGACGGCGCCCGATCCGAAACTGCGCTGGCTGAGCCGGACCACCGCTTCGAATTCGCGGCGGAGTTCTTCTTCCGAATGGCAGATCTTCATGCCGATGCCACCACCCCCTGCCGTGGATTTCAGCATGAGCGGGAAGCCGAGTTT
>DATLIO010000289.1:0-7896 GCA_035539355.1 Luteolibacter sp. | reverse complement strand
GAGGTCAAAGCCTACTCGACCAAGCAAGGCTACGAAGAACTCGCGAAACGGATCATGGCGGCGATCGGGGAACTCTGACGGCTCCGCGAAGACCTTCCCACCAGCGGAAGAATCCGCTATAGCGCGGATATGAAAATCCATCCGCTGCTCCTGATCATGACGGCAGGTTGTTGCGCCGCCGGGAAACTTCCCGAAGGCGCGACCGGCATCGCCGCGAACCATCCCGCCGACCGGGGAATCGCCGGCGATCCCAAAGTGATCTTCCACGATGACTTCGAGTCCGGTGGTCCGGCGGGCAGATGGGATGTCGCGATGCATCCCGCCAACATCCGCATCACGGAAGAACCGTCGCAGGTGAACGCCGGCAAGCGCGCCCTCGAGTTCACCGTGCCCAAACAGCAAACCGAAGTCAGCAATACCGTCATCCGCAAACTCGGAGAGGGGCACGACACGGTTTTCCTCCGCTACTACTCGAAGTTCGAAACCGGATTCGATCAGACCGGCTCAAGCCACAACGGCGGCTATCTCGCGGCGATCGCCCCGGGAATTCCCTACGCCACGCCCGGCAAACCCGCCGACGGCAAATCGAAGTTCGTCGCAAGCTTCGAAAACTGGAGGGAAGATACGGCGACGACCTCGCCCGGCGATCTGAACGTGTATTGCTACCATCCTGAACAACGCACCAACTTCGGAGACCACTTTTTCCCGTCGGGCAAGGTCCTGCCTTTTTCCTACAAGCCGGGTGATTTCGGTCCGGAGTTCACCCCGCGCGCCGATATCATCCCGAAGCTCGACCGTTGGTATTGCTTCGAGCTGATGGTGCGGGCGAACACACCGGGCTCCAGGGACGGCCGCATCGCCTGTTGGCTCGACGGCAAGCTCATCGCTGATTTCCCCAATCTCCGCCTGCGTGACGTCGACACGCTCAAGATCAATCATGCCGCGCTTGATCTCCACATCGGGAGCAACAAGACGCGGCCGAACAAAAAATGGTATGACGATGTGGTGATCGCGACCTCCTACATCGGGCCGCGATCCGATTGAACCGGGACCCGGATCTCGATCTCGACCGATTTGCTCGTCGGAGTTCCGCTTCCTTCCGCCTGGCTGTCGATCGGCACGAGCGGATTCGCTTCGGGAAAGTAAGCCGCCGCGCTGCCACGGGGCATTTCGTAAGGCAACGCCACGAACCCTTCGATCGTGCGGGTTTCGCCTTTCCAGAAACTCGTGATGTTGACTTTGGTTCCCGGCTTGATTCCCCGCGCCGCGAGGTCTTCAGGATTCACCAGGATGATCCGCCGTGCGTTGGAGATTCCCCGGTACCGGTCATCCGGACCATAGACCGTGGTGTTGAACTGATCGTGGCTGCGGATGGTCTGCAGGACCAACCGTCCT
This sequence comes from Luteolibacter sp., assembly GCA_035539355.1. Lineage (GTDB taxonomy): Bacteria > Verrucomicrobiota > Verrucomicrobiia > Verrucomicrobiales > Akkermansiaceae > Luteolibacter. The sequence goes on along the minus strand of DATLIO010000289.1, from coordinate 6,501 downwards.
TGTCCGGGCTCGAAGACATCCATCCGGGAAATTCCAAAAACCGCCTTCTTTTCAGGAGTGTCCCACCGCCGTTCCTTCGCCGGGTTCGGCAGATAGAATCCACCGGGGACGATCACCCGTTCGTTGTAATTCTCAAATCCGGGAATCACCCGTTCGATCACATCGCGGATCCGGTCGTAATCCTCCGCAAGCCACTTCCATGGCACCGCGCTTTCCCCACCGAAAAACGCCGCCCCCAGACGCGCGACGATATCGACCTCGCTCAACAGATGCGGCGAAGCGGGATCCAGCGCGCCCTGTGACATCTGCACCACTCCCATCGAATTCTCACAACTCACGAAGCGATGCGCGCCGTCGCGTTCGCTCCGCCCGAGACACGGAAGAATGATCGCGGTTTTTCCCGTCACCAGATGGCTGCGGTTCAGTTTCGTCGAGACCTGGCAGGTCAGCTCGCAATTCCTCAATGCCGCAGCCGTGTATTCCGTGTCCGGCGAGGCTTGCAGGAAATTGCCACCCAAGGCGAAGAACACCTTCGCACGCCCTTCCTTCATCGCATGGATCGCCGCGACCGTATCGAAACCATGCTTCCTCGGGGAAACGATCCCGCACTCACGGTCGAGCGCCGCAAGAAACGATTCCGGCATCTTCTCAAAGATCCCCACCGTGCGGTCCCCCTGCACATTGCTATGACCGCGGACCGGACAAAGACCGGCACCCGGCCGCCCGATCGCCCCGAGCAACAGATGCACGTTCGTGATTTCACGGATGGTCGCCACCGCGTTGCGATGCTGGGTCAACCCCATCGCCCAGCAGGTGATGATCTTCCGCGAACGTTTCACGAGCAACGCGGCCAGCGAGCGGATCTCTTCCTGGGAAATTCCGCTCATCCGCTCGATCTCCTCCCATGCCGTCGTCAGAACGAGCGAACGATAGCTTTCAAAATCTTCGGTGTGGTCCCGGATGAACGCCCCGTCGATCGTCCCCGGCCCGGCCGACTCCTGCTCCAGAAGGAACTTCGCGACACCACGGAACAGGGCGAGATCCCCATTCACCCGGACCGGAATGAATTTCGAGGCAAGAGGAGTCGATCGACCGAACGCGGCCGAGACATGCTGCGGATGCGCGAACGCCACCAGACCCGTCTCACGCAAGGGATTGATCGCGACGATCTCCACGCCGCGTTTCACGGCTTCCTCCAACGTCGTCAGCATCCGCGGATGGTTCGTCCCGGGATTCTGCCCCACACAGAGGATCACGTCAGCCTCCAGGAAATCGCCGAGCGTGACCGTCCCCTTTCCCACGCCGATCGATTGCTTCAATGCGAGCCCGCTCGATTCATGGCACATGTTCGAGCAATCCGGCAAATTGTTGGTTCCGTAGTTGCGGGCGAAAAGCTGATAGAGGAACGCCGCCTCGTTGCTCGCGCGGCCCGACGTGTAGAACAACGCCTCATCCGGAGAGTCCAGTTTCCGCAGATGCGCCGCGATGATCGAGAACGCCTCATCCCACGAAATCGGAACGTAGTTTTCCGAACCCGGCCGCAGGATCATCGGCCGTGCGATCCTCCCCTGCCGTTCGCGCCAGAGGTCCGTCCGGGCATCGAGGTCGGCGACGGTGTGCTTTGAGAAAAATGCCTCGTCCGCCAGTTTCTTCGTCGCTTCGGAAGCGAGTGCCTTCACCCCATTCTCACAGAATTCGGCGAACGAACGGTGCCCGTCCGGATCCGGCCATGCGCAGCTCGGACAATCGAACCCACCCGCCTGGTTCATATCCATCAATCCCAATCCTCCCCGCAACGGCCCGGCCTCCCGCAGGATGTGGCTCATCGAACTGGTTACCGCCGGAATGCCCGCCGCCCATTTTTTCGGAGCGGACTGTACGGGACTTTCCTCGTCGTTCATCCCTTACAAACAACGATATGAGCGGATTCTTTTCAAACGGAATCCTTTCCAAATAAAGAGTGCCAGAGCCGCCGGCACCGCACACACTCCACCGCATGAACGCCGCCGCTTCCGGATTTTCCATGCCACCCGAATGGTCGCCCCAGACGGCCGTCTGGCTTTCCTGGCCGGTCGATGATCCACGGCACTGGGGCGGAGCGAAACGTGATCTGATGTGGGCGAAGTTCGCCGAGATCGCCGCCGCCATCTCCCGTTTCGAAACGGTGCGGATCAATGCCCCCGGAAAAGACCACGCCGCCATCTCCGCCGCCTGCAATCAGGCGAAGGCGGTGCCGGAACGGGTCGAGCTTTTCGATCATCCGCACAACGACGTCTGGTGCCGCGACCATGGCCCGATCTTCGTAAAGCATCGTGAAACCGGCGAAGTCGCCGTCACCGACTGGGGATTCAACGCGTGGGGCGGCAAATTCCCGCCGTGGGATCAGGACGACGCGATCCCCGGCCGGATCGCGCAATCGCTCGGACTCCGATCGTTCAAACAGGACATGATCCTCGAAGGCGGCGCGATCGAGATCAACGGTGCCGGTCACCTCCTGACCACCGAGGCCGTGCTCCTCAACAAAAACCGCAATCCGCATCTGGACCGCGGAACGATCGAACAGAAGCTCCGTGAAGGACTCGGCGTTTCGGAAATCCTGTGGCTCGAACGCGGGATCGAAGGTGATGACACCGACGGTCACATCGATGACCTCGCCAGATTCGTGGATGAAGAAACGATCCTCGCCTGCATCGATCCCTCGGGATCCTCCGAAAACCGGAAAGTCCTCTACGACAATCTCGGCCGGTTGAAATCGTTCCTCGGCCCGAAAGGAAGACCGTTCGAACTGGTGGAGATCCCGCTCCCGGAAGCCTGCGAGGTTCCGGGATGGCGGTTGCCGGTACTACCCGCATCGTACGTCAATTTCCTGATCGTGAACGGAGGCGTCATCGTCCCCACCTTCCGCCAGGGAAGGAACGACGACCGCGCGCTCGGCATGGTCCGGGAACTTTTCCCCGGACGGCAGGTCGTCGGGATCGATTGCCTCGATCTCGTCGAGGAAGGCGGCACGCTCCACTGCATCTCGCAACAGCAGCCCGCCTGAAAATGAAAACGGCGGCCGGAGCCGCCGTCTCATTTCATTTCAGAAGTCCGTTCAGTTTCGGGGTCAGTTCCTTCGCCCAAACCTCATACCCTTTCGGGCCGAGGTGGGTTCCGTCCTCCACATAAAGATCGGTGATGCTCTTTCCGTCCGCTCCGCGGAACGTGCCGGTCAGATCGAACCACGTGATCTGCGGGCCTTTGGTTTCCTTGACCAGTGCATTCACCGACTGGACCCGTTTGTCGAAAACCTCGGCCTTCAGAGGCAGGATCGATTGCAGGAGAATCTTCGAGTCCGGCGTCTTTTCCTGAATCCGTTTGATCACTTCCGAGACCCCTTTCGCGATCTCCTCATCGGTGCCGTTGTTCTGGAAAATGTTGTTCACGCCGATCATCAGGACGACGACCTTCGGTTTCAAACCATCAAGCTCGCCGTTCTCGATGCGCCAGATGATCTGACGGGTGGTGTCGCCGCCGATTCCGAAGTTCGCGGCTTTGAGCGGTTCGTAGTTGGAAGCCCAGACTCCCTTGCCCGCACCGCTCCAGCCTGCGGTGATCGAATCCCCGAGAAACAGCACCTCGATGCCGCCTGCCTGGGTTTTCTTGAGCATGCTCTGGTGGGTTTGCTGCCAGGCCTGCGGAACCTTCGGCCAGAATCCCCAGCCTGCTTCCCAGGGTTTCCCCTTGGGAGCCGGCCCGGCGGTCATGTCCGGCGCTGCGGCCGGTTGGGCGGATGCGGTGACGGCGAGGCAAAGCAGGCCGAAAAACGGGCGGATGAATGCTTTCATGGATCAGATTCCGGTGACGATCTCGCACTTCGGCAGTTTCTCTTTCAGCGCCGCGATGGTTTCGGGCGTCACACCCGTCTGCCACAGATAAAGCCGTTTCAGATTCGGCAGGGCCGCCAATTTCATCACGCCTTCATTGGTGATCTTGGTGCCGTAAAGGTTGATCGACTCGAGATTCTTCAGCTTCGAGAGCGTTTCGAGCGATGCATCCGTGATCGCCGTTTCCGCCAGACGGACGCCTTTGAGATTCTCGGCGACGGAAAGTTTGCCGACGGAGGCGTCGGTCACCTTGGTCGCGGAAAGATCGACGTTCACGAATTGCGGGAACAGGGCCGATGCCTTTGAGAACGTCGCGTCGTCCAAGGTGCCACGCAGCGAATACGAGGTGAAATTCACCAGTCCGGATTCCTGGGATTCGAAGGTGATCGCACCCGGGAAATCCTTGGAGAGATCGGCGACTTTCGATTTCAGGTCGTCGGTCGGTCCGGCGGCCTTCTTCGCGACCGCGGCATTGAGGGCGGCCTTGTGGTTGGACGGAAGTTTCGCGAGCGCTTCCTTCACGGGCGCCGGGAGTTCACCCATCTCGGCGAGCGTCTTTTTCGCATCCGCACCGCTGTCGAGCCACCATTTGATCAGGACGACTTCATGCGGTTCCGGCTCGGGCTTGCCATCCGGCGGCATGTGCTCGTCTTCGTCGAGCGGCAGCGCCATGCGGACGATGACGTTGCTCTTTTCAGCGGAACCCGCCTCGATCGCCGGACCTTCCTTGCCGCCCTTCACGAGCATCTCATAGGTGTCCATCCGCAGCTTGCCTTTGGCCTTTTCCTCCTTGTGGCACTGGTTGCAGCGGTTTTCGAAAATCGGAGCGATGATGTCGGCGTAGACGACCTGCTGTTCGGGTGATTTCCCGGCTTCGCCCTCTTTGCCTTCACCGGCTTTTTTCTCCTTCAGCGGAAGACCGAGCAGCTTGCGGATCGGATCCGGCGCGTAGTTGGTGAGATAGTCCGAGCCGTGGGTGATCGAGGCACCGTCATGGCTGGCGAAGCTCATCACGCCGACGCTCACGAAAAGCAGCAGGCGGTAGAACGCCTGGTTCGCGCCGCGGGCGACGGTCCACGATTTCACGATCAGGGTGATCAGTGCGGCGACGGCGAATGCGATGCCGCCCCAGAGGTGGCGCTCGGCGAGTTCGTTGCCTTCGAAACCACCGCCCTGATAGAGCAGGAATCCCGCGATGACGGCGAGGATGGCCGAGGCGGCGCCGAAGAACATCGGGAAAACCGGAGTTTCCTTACGCTCACCCCGTTTGCGCAGAAAGATCGCGCCCAGCTCCTGGAGCATGATCAGTGAGAAGACGCCGATCGGAAGATGCAGCAGAACCGGGTGGAAATGGCCCAGGAAACGGACGATGTCCGGCATTTTCTCACCATCCGGAGGCCCGGCAAGATACGGCATGGCGACCAGGCCGCCGGCGGCCGCAAGGCTGAAAAGGGTCAGGCCCCACGGACGGCTCACGCGGGCTGGAGGGGTGTCGGTTTCGATGGGTTCTGCCATGGGAATGCGCTTTTACGGCTGGAAAGCGGACGTTCTTCCACGGCAATGCCGCGAAATCAAACGTCAACTGTCATATCCTTCGCCCGCTGGGTACCACCCCGCGGTGCGGCGCTTTCCTTGCCTTTGCCGAAAAACGGCAGCCAACGGCGCAGGTCGAAGCCGAGCGACGAAGTCGACTTGAGGAAAATGGCGAGGAGAATCGCTTCGTCGATGAAGGGGATCGGATCCGGAAGGAACAGGCAGATTCCGGAGATGACCGCGATGATCCAGAGAATGAGGCGTTTCATGACCGTGCAGGATAGCACGGTTACGGCCGGCACAAATTACAACTTTCCCCGTCCTTTCCACATCCGGATTCGAGCCTTGATCCCTTTCCATGGACTGCGAAACTCCGGCGATCCCGATCCTATGAACCCGCTCATCCTCCACACCCTTCACGTTGCCAGCGCCCTGCTCCTCTTCGGCTCCCTCGGCGCCATCTTCTTTGGTTCAGGAAAGAAAGTCGGTTCCGCACTTCACGGGATCGCCTTGCTCGCGCTGCTGCTGATCGGTTTCGCCATTCTGAAAAAGCCCCCGATGGATCAACACTGGTGGATGGCGAAACTCGGTATCTGGCTCTTCATCGGGGCATCCCCGGCACTCGTTAAGAGAAACATCCTCCCGCCTTGGCTCGGCTTCACGCTCTGCCTCGTCGCCGCGGGCTTCGCCGCATGGCTCGGCTACACGAAGCCGTTCTGAGAAATGCAGCGGCGGTCCATGACCATCGCAGACCGTTCTCGCATCAACCACCGACGGTCACAGACCGCCGCTACAGTGCCTTTTCGACGAGCACCTGCACGTCGAGGCGGCATTGGCCGGTGCCGAAATACGATCCCCTGACCGGAGCGACGTCTTCATAATCCCGGCCGACGGCGATTTTCACATACCGTTCGTCGGCCAGGGTGTTGTTGGTCGGATCGAATCCGATCCACCCGAGTCCCGGGAAGTAGACCTCGCACCAGGCATGGGACGCCTGCGCCCCCACCAAGGTGTCCCGCGGCCCATTGTAAAGGTAGCCGGAAGCGTACCGCGCCGGAACCCCGATCGAGCGGCAGAGCCCGATGAGCACATGGGTGAAATC
>DATLIO010000288.1:0-6180 GCA_035539355.1 Luteolibacter sp. | reverse complement strand
AACCCAAGGTATCCCAATTCCGGCCATTTGAAATCACGTGATCACGTACACGTCTATCAGGAGGCTCACCCGGTCATGTCGGAGAAACCTTGAGGTCGCCGGGAAACATGGGAGGATCGATGCATGCGGTCGTCGGTCCGTCTCATCGGAAAGTCCCTCTTTGAACTCGTGAAGGACATCGGCAGGCGCTGGTGGTTCCACAGTTATTCGCGTTCCGCGGCGGCTCTGGCATTCTACAGTTTGTTCTCGATGGTTCCGATCCTGGTGATCGTGACGGGATTGGCGGCGAACTTCATCGGGGAGGACCGGGCGGAGGAGACCGTGGGGGAGGCGGCCCAGATCCTGTTCGACGAGAGTTCGGGAAATTATCTGAAGGGGCTGCTTTCGGCACGTCCGGATGAAACGTTCACGGGCATCTCATCGATTGTCGGCTTCTTCGTGTTGTTGTTCACGGCGTCGAAGGTGGTGGTCGAGCTGCGGGACTCGCTGGGGCTCGTTTTCGGACGCAAGGCGAGGGAGGGCCGCCATGGGGTGATCATCGACCTGGTGATGGAGCAGGTGATCCCGATCCTGTTGGTTTTCGCGCTCGGTGTGGTGCTGGTGATTTCGGCGATGGCCGCCGCCGCGTTGAAAGTCGTGGCGGGACAGCTGCATGATTATCTGCCGGCGAATCTGGCGGTGTGGGAGTTGGTCCAGCGGACGGTTCCGTTGGTTTTCGAGACGTTCCTGTTCGCCGCGATCTTGAAATGGCTGCCTCCGAATCCGCCACGGATGCGCTCCGCTCTGGTGGGGGCGTTGGTGGCGTGTTTCCTCCTGGCGATGCTCCGCAGTCTGATCGGATTCTATTTCAGCCAGAGCAGCGTGACGACGGCTTATGGCGCGGCGGTGACGCTGGTGGTCGTGTTGTTGTGGATTTACTTCACGATCCAGATTTTCTTCATTGGCGCCGAGACCGCGGGCTTCATGGAGCGCAGGGCGCAGGCAGTGGTGGATGAGGAGGATCTCGATGCATGATAAAACCAAAATTCTGATCGCCTGCGACAAGTTCAAGGGCTCCTTGAGCGCGGTGCAGGTCGGCGAGGCAATCGTCGCGGGGTTGCCGGAGGACTGGGTGAAAGTGATTTGTCCGATCGCCGATGGCGGCGAGGGATTCGTCGATGCGATGCTCGCGGGTGAACCCGGCGAGAAAATCCAGGTGGAGGTCACGGATGCGTCGGGCCGCCGGTGCATCGCTGAATACGGACTCAGCGGACGGAACGCGTTCATCGAGATGAGTGCGGCGAGCGGGCTTTGGAGGATCAATGCCGACGAAAGAAATCCGCGCCGGGCATCGACGTTCGGAACGGGATTGCTGATCCGTCATGCTGCTGAGGTTTCGAAAGCGGAGCGGATTTTCGTCGGGCTCGGAGGCAGTGCGACGAATGACGGCGGCGCCGGGATGGCGGCTGCGCTGGGCGTCCGGTTTTTCGGAAAGGATGGAGAGGAGTTGCAGCCGGTGCCGGAGGCGCTGGAGCATCTCGTGGCGGTCGATGAATCCAACAGGATCACTTTGCCGGAAATCGTCGTCGCCTGTGACGTCGACAATCCGCTGTGCGGTGATCGCGGGGCGTCCGCGGTTTATGGACCGCAGAAAGGTGCGTCGCCTGACGACGTGATTTTTCTCGATGGGGTACTGCGGAAGCTGGCGGAAATTTCAGGGAGCGGGGATATCGCCGGATCTCCCGGAGCGGGTGCCGCAGGCGGGCTCGGATTCGGATTGATGAGATTCGCGGGGGCCCGGCTGGTTTCCGGATTCGATCTGATTTCCGATGTCCTCGGATTGGAGCGGAAAATCGCGGAAGCCGATCTGGTCATCACGGGGGAAGGTTCGCTGGATTCCCAGACGCTCTGCGGCAAGGGCCCTGCGGGCGTGGCGGCGATGGCGCGTGCGGCCGGCACACCGGTGATCGCGGTCGCAGGCAGGATCGAGCCGGAAGCGGGTGCGCTTTTTGATGCCGCCTTGTCGCTCCAATCGTTCGGTCTGCCGAAGGAGGAATCGATCGCCCGGGCGGCCGAGCTGGTGCGCCGGATCGTGGCGGAGAACGGGACGGCTGTAAGACAGGCCGCGTTTTCCCGTAATGGGGGAAAATCGCGTTGACAGGGTATAGGGCCGCTCGTTCAATACGTCCCGTAACTGAGACGCGTTCTCAATTAGAATTTTCCCGGGACTTCACGCATGAACTCGATCCTCTACGCAGCCAACATCGGTACCTTCGCCGCATGGCTTGGTTTCACCGGGGCCAGCACGGGCGGGATCCTGGTTCACGGTAGACCCCAGATCCTTCCGGAATTGATGAGGACCGAGATGCCGGCCATCGTGATGACCGACGGTGAATTCATGGAAGTGGACATGTTCGCGGGTGGTTCCGCCGCCGCGAGCGAAGTGGACGCACAGGACAACACCGAGCAGGTTTTCCAACAGGAAGCCGCCACTCCCGAAATTCCCGAGATCACGCCGGAGATCCCTGAGATTCCCGAAATCACGGATGAGCCGCTTCCCGAAGTGCCGGAACTCCCGGAGCCGGAAGCCAAGCCCGAGCTCAAGCCAACGCAGGATACTTTCGCTGTCGCCAAGAAAACACCGGCCGCTCCGAAAGCTTCCGTCAAACGTGCGGAGAACCGGACGAGCGGGAGCGACCGGCCGGTCGCCAAGCGCACCGAGTCCGGCAGCGGCACGGGCACCGGCAATGCCAACAACAGCGGTGCCGGTGCGGGCGACAAAGGATCAGGCCGCATTTCGGGAGGCAGAACTCCGCGCCCGCCTTATCCTTCCGCGGCCCGGAAAGAAGGCGTTGAAGGAACCGTCCGTGTTTCGGTCACCTTCGGAGAAAACGGCGAAGTGCTCACCTGTTCCATTGTCAGCGCGTCCCACCCGTCGCTCCACGACTCCTCCATCCTTTCCACGATCGAGAAATGGAAAGTCCCAGGCCGTCGTGGCAATGCGATCCTGCCCATCCGTTTCACGCTCCGCTGAGTTTTAGTTCATGTATATTGCCAACGTTGTTCTGGAGATGTTTGTCGAGGGGGGATGGGTCATGTACCCCATCGTCGCGACCTTGTTCCTCGCCCTTTGCGTTCTGGTCGAACGGGTGATCTGGTGGATCGGTTTCAAAAAGAACGTCCGGTCGGCCGCCCAGTTGAAAGCCCGTGAAGCGCTTGCGACCGGGGATTTCAGCACCGCCTGGGATCTCAGCAACCAGAGCGCCGACCCGTTCGTGAAAAACCTCGGCGAAGGGATTTCGCACGCCCACACCTCGATGCTCGCCGCGATGCAACTGGATGCGACGCATTGGATCGAGAAATCCGAGGCCCGCATGTGGGTTCTCGGAACGATCATCACGCTCGCTCCGTTGCTCGGTCTTTTCGGGACGGTCGTCGGCCTGATGGGATCTTTCGGATCGCTGGGTGAAGACACCCTTGCCGTTTCGAAAGTGACCGGCGGTATTTCCGAAGCGCTCATCGCGACCGCCGCGGGCATCTGCATCGCGATTTCCTGCCTCCTGCCTTACAATTATTTCCGCAAGCGGGTTTCCGCTCTCCGTGGTGAGTTCGAGCGCTGGATCAACCACGCCGAACTGCTCGCCGCTTCGGCGAAGGCACACGGCCACGATCTTGAGGAATTCTCGTCGAAGCTCCATCTTTCCCGCTGACCTTCCATGCCAGTCAAACTCCAGGGCGGCGCCATCGGTGACGAAGAGGAAGCCCGCATCGAGGTCGTTCCCCTGATCGACATCATGTTCTTCCTGCTGGCGAGCTTCATGATGGTGAGCCTCAGCATGACCCAGCTCAACCGGGTCCCGCTCAAACTTCCGACCTCGGCGAATGCCACACAGGAGATCAAAGCTCCTCCGATCCATCTCGCGATCGATGCGAACGGTGTCATCACCTGGGATACCGCGGTGGTCACCGCGACGGAGATCACCGATCGCCTGAAAGCACTCCCTCCCAGCGAGGATACCGCCGTGATGATCGGGGCTGATGAAGAGGCGAAGCACAAGCAGGTGTTGGCGGTGCTGGACTCGGTGAAAAGCGCCGGTATCAGCAAGGTGAGTTTTGAAACGGCAAAACACGATTGATTTTGAAAGTACTCCCCATTCTCAACGCCATTGGTTGTTTGTTCCTGGTGGGTTTCATCGTGGTCCAGTGGAAGGGTGCCCAGGTTCTCGACAAGCAATTGAGGGCCGCCAAGCTGAGCGAGCGCAACATCCAGAACGAAAAGGTCGAGGTTGAGCAGCGGGTCATCCAGCTTCAGGTCGACGTCGACACGCTCAAAGGTTCGATTGAATCGATGAAGCTGGAGGCCGAGGCTGCGAAGAAGAAGATCTCCGAACATGACGAACTGGTGCAACACCTCCACACCGCGCTGTCGTTCAACTTCGCCTACTTCAATGCTTTCGACCAGGCGCTCGCGGATCGTGACAAAGCGATCGCCGACCGCAATTCCCGGATTTCGGATCTGAACACGTCGCTGGTCGCAACCCGCAAGCGGCTCGATGAAGCGATCGCCGAGTTGAAAAAAGCGGGCGCGCAGTGACTCAGGACGAGCTCACTTTGACCAGCAGCCCCTTGCGTTTCGCGGTGCGGAGCGTTGCGGCGAAGACGAATCCGGAAACCGTCAGATAGAGCGCGTTCAATCCCAACGCGGAGAGCAGCGAGGACCAGTCGGTGCTGCCATGGGCGAGCATGTGGCGCATGCCCTCGAAGACATGCGAAGGTGGCAGCGCGTGGGATACCGGTTGCAGCCACCCGGGAAGGGCGGATACCGGATAGAACACGGCGGCGACCGGTTGGATCATGAAAGGGATCGCCCATGCGAGCGATTCCGCGCCATGTCCGTAGCGGAGGATCAACGCGGTGACGAGAACACCGAGGCACCAGCCGAACAGCATCAGGTTCACATAGAATGCGACGAGACCGAGTTTGAATTGGAAGAGATTGAACGAGTAGGCGAGCCACGCGATGACGATCATCACGACGGTCGTGACGAAGACCCGCAGGAACCCGACCACGAATGTCGCGGCGAGGTATTCCGTCATTCGGACAGGTGCCGCGAAAACGTTCAGCAGGTTGCGGGTCCAGACGTCTTCGAGGAATGAAATCGCGACGCCTTGCTGGGAACGGAACAACGCGTCCCACAGGATGATTCCGCCGATGAGGAAGGTGATGATTTTCGGAAAGCTGCCGCCGCCCTGGCCTTGGAGATAAGTGGTGAGGAACCCCCAGACGAGAAGCTGGACGATCGGCCAGAAGAACAGCTCGACCAGACGCACCGGGTTGCGCGTGTAGAGCAGCACGTAGCGCGAGACGAGTGCGAGGATGACGCTGGGATTCATGAGGGCGGATTCTCAACCGGGGTTTCATGGCCGCGGGCCACCTTGATGAACACGTTCTCGAGATCGTCTTCATCGAAATGTTCGACGATCTGGTCCGGCGTGCCCTGGGTGAGGATCTCGCCTTTGTGGAGGAAGAGCACGTGATCGCAGACTTCCTCGATGTCCCGCATGTTGTGGGAAGTGTAGAGGATCGCCGGGCTGCGCTCACGTTGGACGCGGCGGACGAGCTTGCGGACCTTGTCGGCGATGTCGGGATCGAGCGACGCTGTCGGCTCGTCGAGCATCAGCAGATCCGGATCGTTGAGAAGCGCCTTCGCCAGATTGACCCGCGTGGATTCGCCGGCGCTGAGACGTCCCGTGATCGAATCCGCGAGACGGGTGATTTCGAGAAGCTCCAGCAGTTCGTCGACCTTCGCGTTCGGATTCTTCACTCCGTAAAGCCGGGCGAAGATCCGGAGATTGTGCTTCACCTTGAGGTTCGCGGGAAGCGCGGCGTAGGTCGTGCAGAAGTTGGTTTTCCGGAGGATCTCGATGCGATGCTTCGCGAAATCCTTGCCGAACACGCTGATCGATCCCGCGTCCGGCGTGATGAGCCCGAGCAGCATGCTCATCACCGTGGTTTTGCCAGCGCCGTTGACGCCCAACAAGCCGACCACCTGTCCGGGCTGGACGGTGAACGAAACGTCCCGGACCGCGGTGAAGTCACCGAAACTCTTCCGGATGTGGGTGACTTCGAGGATCGGTTCGGGCATGGGTTGCTGAAATAGAAACTCGGATGGGTTTCCGCGCTCCGAGTATTTTCAGGAGA
>DATLIO010000287.1:0-4559 GCA_035539355.1 Luteolibacter sp. | reverse complement strand
CATCCATGAGGAACAAGTATCCTTCGAAAGTGAGAAGAGGAACGTCGGGGGGAAAAGCCTGCACATCAGATTTGCCGATCTTTATCAGAGTGAGGATCTCCTCGGCACCGAAGGTCATTCCGCCTAGAACCTGCCAACGGTTGAATGGTAGAGTTGCATTGGCATTGAAGCTGATCGCAGGAGATTGGTAGGGGTCTTTTCCTCCCGGGGCTATGGTGCTCACGATGCACCACATTTGGCAGCAGGTTTGGTTGAAATTAGGTTCAAGCTCGATCGAGGATTGCCAGCGATCCTTTGCAGTGGTTTCGAGTGCAATTTGACTGCCAGAAGTCATGTCGTTCTTCAGGAAGCGCGACAGTTCTTCGATTTTTCGGTCGGAAACTAATTTCGAGTAGCCTGCTTCAAATCGATCGTCAGGCAGCTTTCCGTCATCGAGATTGTTTTTGATCGTAGTGGATATCTCCCTCGAACTTTTGATGGTTCGAATTTCAAGGACCTCGGAAAAAACAGCAGAGGCCGATATGGTGAACAATACCAGAATTCGGGCGAGGGGAACCATAGTTCCAGCCAATCAAAGGCTCAAATTGTTGGCAAGGACGGTTGCTAAGGGAGTCCATGCCTACACTAGTTGAGGCCAGTGGGCAAAAAAAGTGCCGCCAGGGAATCCGCGGCAAGCCCGGACAAACTACCGTTGCTCCGATCAAGGCCTGGCGGGGTTCGCTTGCCGGACCTCCACGGCCCCTGACAGCGGGGAGAGGGAAACCCGGTGGCCGGGTTTCCGCAATGAATAATTGTCGGAGCGATTATTCGCCCAGCAGCGTGGTCCGGGTGAAAAGCGGGATGACGTGGATGCCGCGGGCTTCGATGGCCTGGCGGCCGCCTTCCTCGCGGTCGACCAGCACGATGCAGAAGGCGACTTTTCCGCCTTCGCGCTCGATGACGTCGACGGCTTTCAGGGTGGAGCCGCCGGTGGTGATGACGTCATCGACGACGATCACGGTGTCGCCGGATTTGAAATTGCCCTCGATCTGTTTGCCGGCTCCGTGGCCTTTCGGCTCCTTGCGGACGGTGAAAACCTGGAGCGCCTCGTCGGGATTGGTTTTCGCGGAGGCCATGCCGATGGCGAGCGAGATCGGGTCGGCGCCGAGGGTCATGCCACCGATGGCGGCGATGCTGAGGTGCTCGGAGTGGATTTTCGAGCGGACGGCGTGCCAGCCGAGTTCGCCGATGAGGTTCGCGCCGAAGGGATCGAGCGCGGTGACGCGGCAGTCGATGTAGAGGTCGCTTTCCTTTCCGGAGGCGAGGGTGAACTTGCCCGTGCGGACGGATTTTTCGAGAAGGATGGCTTTGAGATCGGCGGTGGCGGCGTGCATGGCGGAGAGGATGCTGGAAACAGCGGGGCGCGGAGGCAAGCGCGGGGTTTTCGTCTGGTCACGGGTGAAAGGCGGCGGTTAGTTTGGGCGCGGATGACTTTTCTGGGACAATTGATGCCGATGCAGCCGGCGGGACTGATCGAACAGGGCGGGCCGCTGGTCTGGGTGCTGCTCGGGCTGGCGTTCATCGGTGCGGTCAGCATCGTGGAGCGGATGTTTTATTTCCACCGGGCGCGGATCAATGTGGGTGACCTGCTGGTCGGACTTTCCCATCACGTGAAGCGGAAGGCGTTCGCCGAGGCGGTCCACGAAGCCGCGCGGGCACCGGGGCCGGTGGGTCGGGTGGCACACGCGACGCTGCTTCGTTATTATTTGAACCGCACGGAGTTGCGTGAAGTGGCACGTGAGGCGGGCCAGCTCGAGGTGCCGCGGATTGAGAAAAACATCCGGGTGGTGCTCGGTTGCGCGCTGCTGGCACCGCTGGTCGGGATGCTCGGTACGCTGCTCGGCATGGTGGAGATTTTCCAACGTGTGAGCGAGCACGGCGGGGTGACCGGTCCGGCGGAACTTTCGGCGGGGGCTTTCACGGCGCTGATCACTTCGGTGATCGGTCTGTCCACGGCGATCCCGCTTTATCTCTTCTATCTTTATTTCCTCGGCCGGGCGAAACGGCTCGTCCACCGGCTGGAGCGCACGGGGATCGAGATGGTCAATCTGATCGCCGATGCCCGCGAGGAGGATGAATACCATCCGTTCCAAGGCGAGGTGAGCGCCGGGAAAAAATCGCCGAAAGCGAAGGTCAAGCCGGTGCCATGAAGCTGGAGATGACGTTGCCAGAGCGGCCCGGTTTCCTCCATGCGGTGCCGGTGCTGAATCTTTTCGGCCTGCTTCTGCTGTTCCTGCTGCTCGGGCCGTCGTTCGTCATGCATTCGGGGGTTTCGGTGGAAATGCCACCGTCCCGTTTCCAGATGGAGCGCTACCGGGATTCGCTGGTGGTCACGCTGGGGCCGGGTTTGGACGCTCCGCGGATCCATTTCGGCCGCGATCCGGTGACGCTGGTGGAGCTCCTTTCGAGACTTGAGACGGTCAAGGCCGATGGTGGCGCCGCGCGTTCGATCGTCCTGCTCCAGACGGACGCGGGAACTCCGGTGGGTCTCGAACGCGAGGTCACCGAAGCGATTCTCGCCAAAGGATTCCGTGTCGCCTATGTTGGCCAGGCGGTTCCTTCCGCCGCGCAACCCGTTGACGCACAGGCACCCAAGTGAAAAATCCATCCGTCATCGCCCGTGAACGGATCAGGGCGGCGAAGCTCTGGGTTTTCCGCTGGCGGGGTCTGGACGGCACGCCGGTCCGGGGATTTCTCGCCCTGCTGATCACCGCGGGCTTGTTCGCGATTTTCGCGGCGACCGTCCGGATCCGGGTCAGTGCGCCGCAGCAATGTATCGAGCGCAAGGCATCGTTCATCCATCTCCCGTCGGGAGGGGATGGCGCGCTGTGGACGCTGAGGGCCCAGGAGGGCGGTCCGTTTCCCTCGAAATTCGATCCGAAGGAGTGGGAGAATGCGGGTGGTTTGTCCGGAAAACTGGCGTCGGCCCTCAATTGGAGCGCGCCGTCGTATCGTCCGTCGCTCCGGGAACTGCCGCCTTCCCAAGAAAACGGATCACTGTCGCTTGCCCAAAAATCACCGGTTTTTCCGCAGCGTCCCGCGAATGTTTCCGGGGTGGTCGCCGGGCCACCCGCGAAATTGGTGCCCATGGTTTTCCCTCTGACCGGGACGCCGATGGCTTCCATGCCGGCGCACTTGCCGCCGTTTCCGAAGGAAATCGACGCCGCCATGGCAGCCGGCGCATGGCGTTTCCTGATCCGCCTCAATCCGTCGGGTGCCGTCGAGGAATGCGTCCCGTTGCTCGACCAGAAAGGCGCGGGGGATCTCGCGAGCTGGTTGCGCGGATTGAATTTCGGCGCGGACACCGCGAAAAAATCCCCGTGGATCGGCATCGGTCTCGGCTTCACCCACGCCCGCACCGATGGATCTGACGCTCGCTGACTTCGTGCTTTTCCTGCTGCTCGGCAGCTTCGGGCTGATCGTGTTTTTCACGGTCATTTCCCGGATGAACCGCAATGGTTCCGAGTGTCGTTCCATCTCCCGGCGGGTGATCTGCCGCCTCTGCCTCCATGCCTTTGAGACCTCGAGCCGGGAAAAAACCGTCGATTGTCCCCACTGCGGGGTGGCCAACGAACGGCGCGGAGGCCATCGGCCCGGATGAAACACCTTCGCGATGAGGGCTTGCGCCGCCTCGTGGGAGGGGCCAAACTTTCCCGACAACTATGAGCGAACGACGCGTCGTCATCACCGGAATCGGCTGTCTCAGCCCCCTTGGCAATGATCTTGAGTCCACTTGGGACGGATTGAAAAACGGCCGCAGCGGTATCAAACGGATCGCCAACATCGATCCTGAGCCATTCGAGTGCAAAATCGCCGGCGAGGTCCGCGATTTCAATCCGGATGCGTATTTCAACGTCCCCAAAGACGCCCGCCGTGCGGACCGCTATGTCCAGTACGCCGTCGCCGCCGCGAAAATGGCGATGACGGATTCCGGAGTCGAAGTGGACAAGACCGACCGCCGCCGTTTCGGGGTGATGGTCGGCAGCGGCATCGGTGGCCTTTCGACCCTCGAGCGCGAACACGCCACCTACATCGCCAAGGGACCGAAACGCGTTTCGCCGTTCACCATCCCGATGATGATCTCCAACATCGCCAGCGGCATCATTTCCATGGAGCACGGCCTGCTCGGCCCGAACATGGTCATCGTCACCGCCTGCGCGACCTCGAACCACAACATCGGCGAAGCCTGGCGCATCATCAAATTCGGTGACGCGGACATCTTCCTCGCCGGTGGTGCGGAAGCGGCGGTCCTGCCGATGGGCCTCGCCGGTTTCTCGAACATGAAGGCGCTCAGCACCCGCAACGACGAGCCGGAGAAAGCCTCCCGTCCGTTCGACAAGGGCCGCGACGGTTTTGTCATGGGTGAAGGTGCCGGCGTGGTCGTCATCGAGGAACTCGAGCACGCCCTCAAGCGCGGTGCGAAGATCTACGCCGAGCTCATCGGCTACGGTGTCAGCGCGGACGCCTACCACCTCAGCGCCCCGTCTCCGGACGGCAGCGGCCCGGCCTACGCCATCGGC
>DATLIO010000286.1:0-1748 GCA_035539355.1 Luteolibacter sp. | reverse complement strand
CGCTGTCGCCGCTGGGGAAACGCATCAGTCCGAGATTGAGATCCTTGATCGCATTGCGGGCGGGTGTCGAAGGCCCATCCGCATGCGACCCCGTGTCCATCAACCATCGGAACTGGACGCTCGAAAATTCCACGCCGGCTCCGAACGTCTGCGGACCGATGTCATTGCGGATCACCGAAGTGGTTTTCACGACCACCTCGACAGGTGCCGCGTCAACGAACGCCGCAATGACGACGCCAAAGAAAATAAAGCTGACGGATTTCTTCATGGGTTCACGAAATCGAAGATCAGGCTTCCTGGGCGGCGATGAATTTCTCCACCGCATCCGCGCAACGCAGACCGGTCGTCCACTCCGCCGGCAGTTTCCCGAGCAATCCCGCCGCTCCGTAAATCATCCCGATGGGCATGCCGCGTGAAGAACTGTCTCCTCCGGCGGCCGCGTTCTCCACCAATGCGGTGAAGGGATCCTCGGGATATTTCAGCAGCAGATGACATGCTCCGGAAAAACCGCCGTCGATGTTGCAGCTCAAACCAAACTCGCCGAGCACGCTGGAGTCATCCTCCCCGGATCTCGCCGAACCTTTCGCCGCGGCGAACCAACGCGCGAGATTTCCATCCTTCAACGACAGGCCCGAGGCATCGAGCGATTCGGCGATGGTCTTGCCGCGCGAGACCGCGAGCGCCGTCCTCGCGAAAAACTCCGCCGCGTCGATCACATCCGGATCATTGTGGGTGAAGGCCACGATCTTCCGGCAGGCATCCAGCAAAGCCGCGTCATCCGCCCACCGCACCCGGAACAGCGGCGCGATGATCGAGGCCCCCGCAAGGTCATGGGATGGAGCACCGGCTTTTTCCGGAGGCAGTCCCGCTGACAGGTTCGCGAGCGTGGTCTTGGTCGCTCCATCGCGACAACTGATCGTCGCGGGATTTTCCCAGAACGCTTTCCAAGCCTCGGCATAGGAAACCAGATCGAACGATTTGTTCTCCGTGAGATACCCTAACAGGACGAGAACCTGGTCACCGTAATGGGTGAGATCCCCCGCCTTCTTTCCGGGATGATAAGGCGAGATCGGATCATGGAACTTTTCCGGCCTACCGATCTTGTCCGCGATCTCCTGCGGATCATAGACCCAGTGAGGTCCCAGACTGATCGCATCTCCCAGCAAACCTCCCCAAACCATCGATTCCCAAGACATGGGTGCAGCCTAAAGCGTTTGTGAATCCGCGTCTGCCGAAATCTACCGAAGGTCAGATCAACCTCACGTAGATCGAACGCAGGCCGAGCTTCCATTTCTCCAGAAACGAAAGGTCACGGACGAAGCGCCCGCATTCGACCGGATCCAGCCCGGGCGCCATCTCCATGTCCGGAAAGCCGGAGCAAATCCGCTGGATGTTCTCCTCCACCTCCGCCAGCGCCGATTCCACGTCGTCGCGGCACAACTGGGTTTCGCCTTCGAGCAAGGCCTTCGCGAGGGCGGATTTCGCTTCGGTGCGTTTGCGGATCACGCCTTCCGCCCGTTGGCTCACGGAACCGATCCCCGCGAACAGATCCATCAGATCCGGCGCGATGGTTCCCCGGACATCGACTTCCACGCCCCGCAGTTCGAGCCAGTGCCTCAACCGCCGCGACGGACTGGAAAGCACCGCCATCGCTTCACGCAAAGCCGCGAACTCGCCTTCCTGGCCACCCGCGTCCGGATGCACCCGTTTTCCGGCGTCACGGAAAGATTCTCGGAGTTCCTCTTCGG
>DATLIO010000285.1:0-3162 GCA_035539355.1 Luteolibacter sp. | reverse complement strand
TGATCACCCGGGGAACCGTGGAGGAGAAGGTGGTCAGCCTGCAGAACAAAAAGCGCAGGGTGGCGTCGGCGATCGATGAAAACGGCGCGGGTGATGCCTCCGGCTGGAGCGAGGAAGAGTTGATGGATTTGATGAAAGGTTGATTTTCAAACACTGGATCGGGAGCTAAGGTGGCGATTGTATGAAAACGAAAATCTGTTTGTTGGCGCTCGCCGGGGTGACCGCCGCGGTGACGTTGATCCCGCGGCAGGCGGAAGCCCAACCTCCGGCCGCAAAGACTCCGCCGGTGGAATCTCCTGTGGGTCTCGAATGTGTGGTGAGTGTCGAGATCCAGGCGTGGATGGATCGGCCTCTCCTGCAGCCGGCGCAGCAATCCGGTTTTTTCCCGGACTACACGCTCCGGGGGAAAATCGTCGAATTGGGGCCCGAGGGGGTGGTTCTGAAGGACGGCAATTTCGAGAATTGGATTTCCCGGGACAAGGTGCTGTCGATCCGGGTCACGAGAAATTGAGCTCCGGTGTTCGGCGGTCTTGACCTTGCGTGGGGGGGATTCTACCTCTCTCGAATGACACCGCTTTACGAGGGAAAGGCCAAACGTCTGTGGGCTACCGAGAATCCGAACACGCTCCGGATGGAGTTCAAGAACGACGCCACGGCGTTCAACGGGGAGAAGAAAGCGAGTTTCGAGAAAAAGGGCCAGCTGAACAACGCGATCAGCACCCTGATCTACGGCTTCCTCGAAAAGGAAGGTGTGCCGACGCATTTCGTCCGTCAGATCGATGAGACGAACGTCGAGGTGAAGAAAGTGGAGATCCTGATGGTCGAAGTGATCATCCGGAACCTCGCGGCCGGCAGTTTCTGCAAGCGCACGGGGATCGAGGAAGGAAAGGTTTTCTCCCAGCCGATCATCGAATTTTCCTACAAATCCGACGAACTCGGCGATCCGCTGATCAACGACGACTACATCCGCGAGATGGGCCTTGCCTCTCCGGAAGACCTCGCGTTCCTGCGCACCGCGGCTCTGAAGGTGAACTCGATCCTGATCGATTTCTTCGCGAAGGCCGGTCTGAAGCTGGTGGATTTCAAATTGGAATTCGGCCGTCTCCAGGAAGATCCGTCGGTGATCGTTCTCGCGGACGAGATCAGCCCGGATGGTTGCCGACTGTGGGATCTGAAGACCGGCGAGAAAATGGACAAGGATCGTTTCCGTCGCGACCTCGGTGGTGTGATGGAGGCTTATGAGGAAGTCTTGGGCCGCCTGCAGAAGCAGGGTTGAGTCAAGCGGTAATAAAAGTTGAAATTTTGTATTTAAAGGGCTAAATAAGCTCTATGGACAAAATTTCAGCTCTTGTTCAAAGGAATCCGGTGGCCTTGGCATCGTCCGTGGGGCATCGGCTCCGGGATCTACGTCTGGCGAAAGGCTGGACCCAGGATGAACTCGCCGATCGATCCGGATTGGCGGTTTCGACGTTGAAGTTGCTCGAGGCAAAGGGCCAAGGATCGTTCCAACGACTGATCAAAGTGGCGGTTGCCCTTGGAGTGGACGGGGAGCTGAGGGATTTGTTTTCGGGGGCACGGTCGATGGAATCGATCGATGCCGTGAAACTTTCGGAGCGTCAGCGGGCTCCGCGGAGACGGAAGGAGGGGCCGGGTGGATCTTGAAGTCCATTGGGCCGGCAGCGACGAACGGAGGATCGGGCGACTTTATCAGGATCCCCGCGGGACGGTGTTTTTCGAATACGATGCGGATTGGCGGGCCGGGGAGCTCGAACTTTCCCCGCTCTATCTGCCGAATGAGACGATCGGGGCGGTGAGCACCCCGACTCCGGGATTCGGTGAATTGCATGGTTTGTTCCAAGACACTCTGCCGGATTGGTGGGGCGAGCGTCTGATGCGGAGGCATTTCGAGGAACGCGGGATTCCGTGGAAGAAGGTGACGGTGTTGCGGAAGCTCGCCTGCCAGGGGGATCGGAAGATGGGGGCGCTGGCTTTCCGGCCGGATGTGGACGGAACGGATTTCAACGACGGGATGGTCGCCGAGCTCGGGCAGTTGATCGATGCGGCGCGGGAAGCGATGCGCGGAGAAAGCGGCGAGGTCCTGGCGGATCTGTTGAAATCCGGCATGAGTCCCGGTGGTGCGCAGCCGAAAGCGTTGCTGGCGATTTCCGAGGATTTTTCGGAAATCCGTCTGGATGATCCCGCGCCTCCGGGCTTCGGGAGCTGGCTGGTGAAATTCGATGTGGAGCCGGTTCTTCACGAAGGAAGGATCGAAGCGGCTTATGCGGCGATGGCCCGTGCTGCGGGGATCGATGTGCCGGAGACGAAGCTGTTAGAAGCGGGTGGTGGCTGCCATTTTCTTTCGCGGCGGTTTGATCGGACCAAGGATGGCGGGAGGCTGCATCTGCATTCGTTTTCCGGGCTGACCCATACACCGTTGAGGGATGGGGTGGAATACGGCGATCTGATGAATCTCGCCCGGGTGTTGACCGGCGACGAGCGATCGGTGGAGGAATTGTTCAGGAGAGCGGTCTTCAATGTCGCGGCTTCGAACGATGACGATCATGGACGGAATCATGCGTTCCTGATGGACGGAAGCGGCCGATGGAAAGTGGCGCCGGCCTATGATCTGACGCTCGCGACCTATCCGTTGGCGTCGGGTTTCCGGGCGGGGAGAATCGTCGGCAAAGCGGCGAACGTGACGCGGAAGGATCTGCGGAAGCTCGGTGAGGAACAGGGTGTCCGCAAAGTGGAGGAGAAGATCGACGAGGTGCTCGCCGCGATCGGTGATTGGCTGAAGTTTGCGGATGAAGCCGGGCTTCCGAAAGGGGAGGCGGCGCGTGTCGAAGGCGAGCTGGGTATCGGTTGACTATTTGTCGCCGCCTTTGCCTTTGCTTTTTTTGGCGGCGCCTTCGATGAACTCGATGATCATGCCGGCGACGTCCTTTTGAGACGATTGCTCGATGCCTTCGAGACCGGGGGAGGAGTTCACTTCCATGACGACCGGCCCGTGATTCGAGCGGAGCAGATCGACACCGGCGACGTTGAGCCCCATGGCTTTGGCGGCGCGGATGGCGGTGGCACGTTCTTCAGGGGAAATCTTCACTTTCTCCGCGCTGCCGCCACGATGGAGATTCGAGCGGAACTCGCCTTCCGGTGCCTGGC
>DATLIO010000284.1:0-4606 GCA_035539355.1 Luteolibacter sp. | reverse complement strand
GGCAGCTCGACCGCTCGGAACTGAAAGCGGAGCGGTTGGTTGAAATTTCATCATCCGCCCGGGAGACGTTGGACCAGATGCGCGACATCGTCTGGTTGCTTTCACCGAAAGCCGGAGGCGATTGGGCGGATCTCTCGCTCCGGCTCGAAGCGATCGCCCGGCGCTTGTTGGAGGGAAGCGGCCACCAAATCGTCGTGGAAGGCCGTCCTCCTTCGGGCAAGCCGGCGATCGCACGGGCCCGTGATCTGGTGGCCTTCCTGAAAGAGTCGCTCAGCAATGCCGTTCGCCACGGCGGGGCATCGGAAGTCCGGGTGACTTTCAACTGGAGCGCTTCGCTGGTTCTGAAAATCGAAGACGATGGAAAGGGGTTTGATCCGAAAGAGAGCGCCGCATCGTCGGGTAGCGGCCTGCGTCATCTTCGCGAGCGGGCGGCTTCATTGAAGGCCGTCCTTTCGATCCACAGCCATCCGGGTGAAGGCACCCGCATCCAGCTCGACATGCCTTACCGCCGCCGATGAACGATATCCTCCCATCCAACACCTCCTCCCTCATCTGGCTGATCGAAGATCACGACCGGCTGCGCGGAACCCTGAAAGAGATCATCGGCACGTCGATCGATTGCGAGGTGGTTGCATTCGCCGATTGCGAGACCGCCCTCGCCGGATTGGAAAAAGGCGGTCGCCCTGAAGTGATCGTCCTCGATCTCGGGCTGCCGGGGATGTCGGGTCTGGAGGGTATCCGCAGATTCAAAGACGCGACACCGTCATCCGAAATCATCGTGTTCACCGTTTTCGATGATCGAACGAATGTGTTCCAGGCGATCTGCGCGGGAGCGTCAGGCTATCTTCTGAAATCCGAACCTCTGGAGCGGGTCCTTTCGGCGATCCATGAAGTCAGGCAGGGAGGAGCTCCGATGACTCCCGAGATCGCGAGGCTCGTGCTCGATCGCTTTTCGAAATTTCCAGCGCCTGCCGTGGCGGTGGAACTTTCCGATCGGGAGAAGGATGTCCTGCGGTTGCTGGCCGAGGGATTGACCAAGAAGGAACTGGCGGACCGTCTGGATCTCAGCGTCCATACGGTGGACAACTATCTCCGGCGCGTTTACCGGAAATTGCACGTGAACACCCTGGGCGGGGCGGTCGCCAAGGCGCTGCGCGACGGTTTGCTGTGAGGCTGGCTTCCGGGATTTTCGCGTTATTCCTCATGAATTACACAATCGTTTGACAAAATGGGACGATTGTTTAACTTGTGTCCATGCACGCCGAATTGTTCGAAGCGAATCTGTCCAAGGGTGAGCAGGCCAGAAGGCGCCTGTTGATGGCCGCCTTGGAGAAGATCGGGGAAAAAGGCTACGAAGGCGCCTCCGTCCGGGAGATCGCCGATGCCGCCGGGCAGAACGTCGCGGCGATCGCCTATTACTTCGGCAACAAGGAGAATCTCTATGCCGAGGTGATCGACGGCATCATCGCTTATCTTGGCAGGGCCTTCGGTGGTCTTGCGCTCGAAGCCAAGCAACTGCTCGAAGCAGGTGAGATGACCGCCGGACGGGCGGCGGAACTTTTGAAAGAAATGCTCCGCACGCTGCTCGTCGAGCACATCGAACGCGAGGAGATCGGCAAACTCCGCAACGTCATGATCCGGGAACAGGCTTCACCGACAGCAGCTTTCGAAAAGCTGTATGCACGGGGGATGAAACCCCTCCACGAATTTTTCACGCGCACACTGGCGGCGGCATCGGGAGAGGATCCTGAATCCCACGCGGCGATCATCCGGTCGCACGCGTTGTTCGGCCAGGTCCTCGGATTCACGGTCGCACGCAGCACGATCCTGCGGCGGCTGGGTGCGAAAAAGCTCGGCAGCGAACACTCGGAACTCATCGCCGGGATCATCGGCGAACACGTCGATCTGATCATCGACGGATTGATCCGGAAAGGAAAGGCATCGGCATGAAAAAGGGAATTCTGATACTGGTGATCCTTGCGGCCGCCGGCTTCGCGGGATGGCATTTCTACGGCAAATACCGTAGTGAACACGCGCCGCTCGAACTTTACGGCAACGTGGACATCCGGGGTGTCGATCTCGGATTCCGGGTCGGCGGAAAGCTGGTGGAGGTGTTGAAGGACGAGGGCGATCCGGTGAAGGCCGGCGAGCTTCTGGCTAAGATCGACGGCGATCCCTATCAGCAGGAAATCGATCAGGCGAAAGCTTCGCTCGCGGCGGCGGAAGCGGACCATCATCTGAAGACGGCGGGCTACCGGGCGGAGGAGATCGATCAGGCGAAGGCGACCCTCGCGCAGAACATCGCCGCCCGATCCAATGCGGAAAGGATCCATCAGCGTCAGAACGAGCTGGTCAAAGGAGGAAGCATCGCCCGTCAGGATCTTGAAACCGCTGAGACCGGTTTGGAAGAAGCGGTGCAGCGCGTGAAAGTCGCCGAAGCGAATCTCAGGCAACTTGAAGCGGGATTCCGCAAGGAAGAGATCGAGGCATCCGCCGCCCAGGTGGAACAGTCGAAGGCGACCCTTCGGGCGGCCGAACTCCGCCTTGCCGACACCGAACTGAAGGCACCCTCGGATGGCGTGTTGCTGACCCGGGCGATCGAGCCCGGATCGATCCTTCAGGCGGGCGCCACGGTGCTTTCGATCTCGCTGGAGAATCCGGTGTGGGTCCGCGCCTACGTCCACGAAACCGAACTCGCCCAGGTGCCGCCGGGAACACGCGTGCTGGTGCGCGGCGACGGAAATCCGGACAAGCCTTTCCATGGAAAGATCGGCTTCGTATCACCGAGGGCGGAGTTCACCCCGAAATCGGTTGAGACGCCCCATCTGCGGACCTCGCTGGTGTATCGGCTCAGGATCATCGTCGAGGATTCCGATGGAACGCTCCGCCAGGGAATGCCCGTGACGGTATCACTCGATCCGACGAAATGAGATGTCCGACGTCGTCGTCAGTTTCCGTGGAGTCACGAAATCATTCGAGGGGATGGAAATTCCCGCCCTCGATGGTGTTTCGGGTGAAATCCGCACGGGAGTCATCACGGGCCTGGCCGGTCCTGATGGAGCGGGCAAGACGACGTTGCTGCGCCTGATCGCCGGACTGCAGCAGCAGGATCAGGGAGACGTCCGCACGCTGGGCTTCGATCCGATCAAGGAAGTGGCGGAGATCCGGAGCAGGCTCGGCTACATGCCCCAGAAATTCGGTCTCTATGAGGATCTTTCGGTGATCGAGAACCTGACGCTTCATGCGGATCTGCGTGGCGTGATCGGAGAGGAACGGAAGGAGACGTTCGACCGGTTGCTCGATTTCACCGATCTCAAACGGTTCACGGGCCGGTTCGCCGGGAAACTTTCAGGCGGCATGAAGCAGAAGCTCGGTCTCGCCTGTGCATTGCTTGGAAAGCCGAAACTGCTTTTGCTCGATGAACCCGGTGTCGGTGTCGATCCGATCTCCCGCAAGGAATTGTGGAGCATGGTCGGTGATCTGGTGCAGCAGGGGATCGCGGTGGTGTGGAGCACCGCCTATCTCGATGAAGCGGAGCTGTGCGATACGACGTTGGTGTTGAATGAAGGTAATATGCTTTTCAACGGAACACCTGCTGAAATGACGGCTCCTTTGAAAGGCCGTTGCTTTCATCTGAAAAATCTACCCTCCGACAAGCGGTCGTTGCTGACGAAAGCATTGGCCCGTCCGGAGGTGACGGATGGTACGATCCAAGGGCACAACCTCCGGTTGGTGATCGGCAAGGAATCAAAAACTTTTCCTCCTGAGCAGATCGGTGCCACGGGTTCGGAATGGGCGGAGGTCGCTCCCCGTTTCGAGGATGCCTTCATCGACATGCTGGGCGGTGGTCCCGGTGGTGAATCGGTACTGGCGAGGCATTTGCGGGAGATTCCCAAAAATGGAGAGGTGGTGATCAAGGCGGAGAATCTCACGAAGAAATTCGGGGACTTCGCTGCAACGGATCAGGTGAGTTTCGAGGTGAAGCGCGGGGAAATCTACGGATTGCTGGGACCCAACGGCGCCGGGAAATCGACGACGTTCAAAATGATGTGCGGACTGCTTGTTCCGACATCGGGAAAGGCATCGGTGGTGGGATTGGATCTCCGGCACAGTGCGAGCGAGGCAAGGCAGCGCCTGGGATACATGGCCCAGAAATTTTCATTGTACGCCCATCTCTCGGTTCAGCAGAACCTGGAATTCTTTTCGGGGATCTACGGACTCGATCGCAAGGAACGCCAGCGCAAGAGCGCGGAAATGGCGGAGATCTTCCACCTTGGCGCGTTCCTCAAAGCGAAAACGGACTCACTTTCGCTGGGCTACAAGCAGCGGTTGGCGCTCGCATGCTCGGTCATGCACGAACCGGATATCCTCTTTCTCGATGAACCGACCTCGGGTGTCGATCCGGTGACGCGGCGTGAATTCTGGACGCATATCAATGGCCTGGTCGAACGGGGTGTCACCGTGATGGTGACCACCCACTTCATGGACGAAGCCGAGTATTGCGACCGGATCGGGTTGGTGTTCCGGGGCCAGCTCATCGCCAATGGCACGCCGGATCAACTGAAGGAGATGGTGGCGACGGAGAAGAATCCCGATCCGAGCATGG
>DATLIO010000283.1:0-7433 GCA_035539355.1 Luteolibacter sp. | reverse complement strand
CCGCCGGAAGTCTCACGACAAAAAATTTTTCGAACTGATCCGCATCCTGCCCGTTCCATCGATGCCGATGCCGCCGATACCAGACACAAGGCCCAAGCACCGCGGAAACACCCGTCTCTTCGCCAAGCTCGCGCAGCGCCGCCTGTTCGAACGATTCACCCGCTTCCAATCCACCACCCGGCATCACCCAGAAAACATGCCCTGCCGAAGGCTCGACAGCTTTGAAAAATAAAACCCGGTCCGAAGGATCGATCAAAATCACCCGGGAAGCCAGACGCGCCTCTGTTGGAATCTGCGGATCCATGGCCCGACCGAGCAGCACCGATCGTTCAATAGGTGATCCGCACCGGCGTCCCCACCCTCACCGAGTCGAAAAGGATCGGCACGAACTCATGCGGCATCCGGATGCAGCCATGCGACGCGGGTTCGCCCGGTTGTGGAATGATCCCGCCATGCATGCCAATGCCATAGGAAGTCAGCCGCATCCAATATGGCATCGGTGCCGGCACGTAACGTTCACCCGGACCTTTCTTGGTCGACGGCTTGGCGTCACCGTTCACGACATTGCCGAACTCATCCTCGATCCAGCCATACAGGTTCGAGTGCTTGTCGACGATTTTCTCGCTGATGTGGTAGGTGCCGCCGGGTGTGCCGTGCCCTTCCTTGCCGGTGGCGACGTAGCTCCAGCCGATGTCCCGGCCGCCCCTTGTGAAGAATGCCTTCTGCTCGGTGAGATCGATGTTGATCTTCACCTCTTCCGGCCCCCCGTCGTCGTGCCACTGGTACATCACATGCTGGGCTTTCGGAGCCGGACGCGACGGACCGCTTGCCACACAGGATGTCATCCACGAAGTCGCCAGAACCGCCGGAACCCAACTGAATTTGAAAAACCAACTGCGCATGGAACTGGACGACTGAAGGGGAAAAATGTTGGAAACGCCCCGGCGGGTTCGCCCGGCACCAGCGGATTATTAATCCCAATCCCTTCTCCGGTCAAGGAATCGTGACCTTTCCGACACCCGCAATGCCTTACCGGAATCCTTGTTCCAAAACCGATTCCACCCGACCCTCCCAGCACATGATCCACTTCTCCCTCTTCGGAATTCCCGTCGCCATCCAACCGTTCTTCTGGGTCACCCTGGCGATTATCGGAAATCCCTGGGCGGACACCCCCAACGCTTTTCTCCATCTCGGCCTTTTCATTCTCGCCGGATTCATTTCCATCCTCGTCCACGAACTCGGCCACGCGTTGACCATCAAATCCTACCGCGTCCCCACCTCGATCACGCTCCAGGCTTTCGGCGGTTACGCCAGCTATCCGGCAGGCAGCCTCACCCGTCCGCAGAGTTTCCTCGTCACCGCCGCCGGCCCCGCCCTCCAGCTCGTGCTCGGTCTGGCAGCCCACGTCGCCATCCACCGCTTCCCGCCTGACAATGGCATCCAGCCGTTTCTTCACGATCTCCGCTGGGTCAGCGTCGCCTGGGCGGTTCTCAACCTGCTCCCGATCCTGCCTCTCGACGGAGGACAACTCGTGAACTCCATCCTCGGACCGGCCCGCATCCGCATCACGCTGTGGGTCACGGTGATCACGGCTGGAGGTTTGGCAGCCGGCAGCATCCTGCTGTCGTTGAAAAACAATTCATTCAGCATCCTCCTCCCTCTCTTTTTCGGCATGTTCGCCTATCAGGCATTTCAGGCCCTGCGGGAATTCCGTCACCGCTGATCTCACCAGAACAGCAGACGCAAGCCCGCGATCGAAGCGAACCCCACGATCATCCATTCGAACGCTCCTTGCGGGACATGGCGGATCAACCACCGTCCGCCGAAAACCCCTGCGATCACTCCGGGCATCAGCTTCGCGTTGTCCAGAAGACTGTCCGGCGTGATCAAAGCCAGCTTCGCGTTCAACGGCACCTTCAGAAGATTGATCAACAGGAAAAACCGTGCGCCGATCCCGATGAGTTCCATCTTGGGAATCTTCCGTCCCAACAGATAGAGCTGGATCACCGGTCCCGCCGCGTTCGCCAGCATCGTCGCAAAGCCGCCCAACACGCCCGTTCCCAATCCGAATCCCCGCGACTCGCCCACTTGCTCGAAAAGCCGCGGCCTCAATCTCCGGAACACCTGTAAAACGACCATCGAGAGAACGCATCCGCCGATCACTTTCCTCGCCGCCGTTCCATCGATCCGATCCAGCAACCAATACCCCAGCGCCAAACCCACCAACGTCGGCGCCAGCAATTTCCAGACCGGCCCCCACGAACCGTGGTTCCTGAAAGCGGGATACGCCAGCAGATCCGCCGCGATCAACAACGGCAGCGTCAACCCGACCGATTCCTTCGCGCCGTAGATTTCCGCGAACGCCAGCACCGCCACCAGCGAGATCCCGCTGAAACCCGATTTCGACAATCCGACACACAGCGCCGCCATCAGCGCCAGCGCGTAAATTTTCGGATCGGACAACATCGGCGCCCGTCATAACGCCGGAACCACCGCTAACAAAAGTCGCAATATCGCATCTTTTGGCCTTCGACTTTCAAACGTTCGGCTGCATCTTTACGGAATGCTGCGACGCATCCTCCGCCACACCCTCCGCTTCCCCGTGCGGAGTGCCGTTTCCCTCGTGATGGCGGTCGCGTGCACCGGACTCCTCCTCGCCCTGCCGGGAGCGACGATGTTTTTCATCGATACGATCATTCCGAAAAAACGGACCGATCTCATCCTTCCAACCGCCGGCGTCGCGGTCGGCGCCATATTCGCACGCCAACTCCTCTTCACACTCCGCACGTGGTTCAACAACGTGCTCGAACTGAAGCTCACCCACCTCATCCGCGTCGAACTTTACGACAAACTCCAGCGCCTCCCGGTGAAGTGGTTCGACAGCAATTCCTCCGGCGAAATCATGTCGCGCGTCTCGGATGACGTGCCCGCAACGAACCGCGTCATCATCGAAGGCATCGATCAGGCGATCGCCGCCGCCCTGCAGTTCGCGATCGTCATCGGCTACATGCTTTACCATTCGTGGCAACTCACCCTCATCACGCTCATCCCCCTGCCGTTCATCGCGGTCATCACCTCATGGTGGTCCCGCCGCGCGGAACCGAAATGGCGCGAGTCTTCCGAAGCATCCTCCGCGCTCAACGCGCTGCTCCACGACAACCTTTCCGGCATCCGCCAGATCAAAGCCTACACCGTCGAACCGGAAGCGCTGCAAAGTTTCGATCAGGCATCCAGGAAAGTCGGTGAAAAGCAGATGAACGTCATGAAAGGCCAGTCCGTCGTCTGGCCCTCCGTTTCCTTCATCGCCGAATCCGGCATCGTTCTGATGCTCGCGTTCGGCACGCTCTGGACCATCCAGGGAAAACTCACTTCCGGCACCGTGATGAGTTTCCTCGTCGCCTGGGGATTCCTGTTCGATCCGATCTCGCGCATCAATGCCCTCTCACAAACTTTCACCAAAGGCATCGTCTCGGCGAAGCGGGTTTTCGCCATCCTCGATACTCCTGACGAATCCCATCTCACCGAAGGCCTCCGTCCTCCGGAAATGAAAGGCCGCGTTGAATTCCAGGATGTCTCATTCGTCTACTCCGACGAAGCACCCGCTGTCAGCAACCTCACGCTCGAAGCGAACCCCGGAGAAACGATCGCGCTCGTCGGAGCGACCGGCGCCGGAAAATCCACCGCGCTCAATCTTCTCACCCGCTTTTACGAACCCACCTCCGGCCGCATTCTCATCGATGGAAATCCGCTCTCGGATTTTTCCAAGGAATGGCTGCGCGACAATACCGGCTACGTCACACAGGAGAACTTCCTGTTTAATACAACGCTGCGCGAAAATCTTCTGCTCGCGAAACACGACGCGACGGATGACGAACTCTGGAAAGCGCTCGAGCTCGCCAACGCCGATGGCTTCGTCAGAAAATCCGCCCACGGCCTCGACACGATCGCAGGCGAACGCGGCAACCGCTTCTCCGGCGGGGAAAAACAACGGCTCTCCATCGCCCGCGCCTTGTTGAAAAACCCACCTCTGCTGCTTCTTGACGAAGCCACTTCCGCGCTCGACAACCGCACGGAACGTCTGATCCAGCAAGCGCTCGAAAATTTGCGCAGCGATCGCACCTGCTTTGTCATTGCGCACCGGCTTTCCACCGTCCAGAAGGCTCACCGCATCTGCGTCCTCGACCGCGGCCGGCTCATCGAGCAAGGCACGCACGAGGAGTTGCTCGCCAAACAAGGCATCTACGCCAAACTTTGCGAAGCAACGCTCACGGATACGAACACCCCTTCCCATCCCTGATTCATTCCGCTATAAAGTCCCCGCACATGGAAACGCTCCTCCAGCTTTCAGAAGAAGAAGCACCCAGCACGATCACCGAAGTCCTCGCAGCCCTCCGCAAGCAGGACCTCGAACCGCGCCATGAAAAAAAATCGTGGGGCGATTGGATTCATTTCGAAGGTTACAGCACCGTCATCAGCATCGAATCGAACCGCGGGCTCAGCCGCTCCGCCACCGTCGAGCACGGTGAAGGTGAAGAGAGCGACGAGCCCATCCCTTCGATCTTCCGCGCCTTCGGCCAGATCGGCTGGCACGGCATCGATGACGACGGCGAGTTCGAACTCTGAGAAAAAAAGGGCGCGCCCCTTTTCAGAAACCCATCATATCCCGCAGCGCCTGTGCTGTTGGAACCGGATCTCCTTTTCTTTCCGTATCGGCCTTGCGCGTGATCGTGACGTTTTTCGGCAATTTGGAAATGTCGTATCGTCCGCCCGGCGTCAGGTAAACGACCACTTCGATCGGCTTCGTTCCTTCCTTGATCTTCGGATCATCGAAAAACGTGCAGTTCTGGAAAACACAGTCGCGCGTCATCAGCACGAAAGTCGATGGCACCTTGCAGTCGACGAAGCGGCAGTTCTCGAACTTGAACCAGGAATGGTTCAGATACTTCGCCGGCTCCTTGTCACGGAAAGACACCGACGGCAGTTCGATCTTTTCGAAAACGCTGTTCCGCGCTCGGCAACCCACATCGACGACGTTCCAGTTCTGGGCGAGATATTTGCTCACGACACAGTTTTCGAAATAGAACTTCGAGGCCTGGTCCCATCCCCACCATCCTCCGCCGTAGTTGAAGGCGCATTCGTCGAACGAACAGTTCACGAAATACGAATCGCTCGCAAGATCACCCAGGAACCTCAAACGGTCGAACGAGGCCTTCGTCGCGACGATATAGCCAGCCGATGAAAAGATGTTCGTGTCCTTCCCGGACCAGACCGTTCCCTTTGGAATCACGATCGTCGGCCATGCTTTTTTTCCGCGGTCACCGATCACGATCTGTTCCGAGATCCGTTGTTTCAGCGGAGGCAGTGTCATCGATTCGAGCCACGTGCCTTTGATCGAAAACGGAGTTGGAAAAAGTGCGGGCGCGGTTTCAGGGACCTTGATTTTCTTCAACTCGGTGAGCTCCGTTGCCGCCGTCGATCTCGGATCATCCCCGAACTCGACACTGGTGCTGTTCAATCCGGCGGAAAGTTCGAGCAATATGGATTCGCCTTCTTTCCGGAGCGCCAACGCTTCATCCACCTGACCTGCTTTGGTAAGCGCCGTTTCCTTGTCGCGGATCGCCTTGGTGACGGACTCCACCACTTTGGTCCGCGCCGCGTCCGCATCCTTCGTGATGGTCGTGCGGGCGGTGATGTACTTTTCGCGCAACTCGACGAGCGCCTTGTCCGCGTGGGAAGTGATCTGACCCGACTTCGTGATCGAATCCGATTCCTCGCGGACGCGGATGATCGCATCGAGATCCCCCGCCCCCTTCAATTTCTCCTCAAGGGATTTCAGAGCCGCGACGTATTTCTGGGAAAGCTCCGCCTGCTTGAACAACGCATCGGTCTCCGATTTCTCGATCTCCTTGGAAGCGGATTCCTGGAGCTTGTCAGTGAACTCGCCCGCGAGCCCGACCGACAGGCCCAGCAACCAGGAAAACAGCAGGGGGGAGAACTTCACAACCGACATAACTCCCCAACTATAGGGATCGTGAAATCATGTCAACTTCACCGCGATTAAAACGTCACTCCGAACTGAGCGCCAAGCACCAGCGCATCGTCCGTCCTTCCCGTCCCTCCGGGGCGGATGATGTATTGGACGTCCGGCTGGATGTAGGCGAACTTGGTCAGTTCGAAACGGTGGCCGAGCTCGAGGACAAGCTCGTAATCCGGATCACCCTGCCCGGCAGCGATGCGTTCCGCGGCGTAGTCATCGCTGAATTTCCCGAAGGTCGCGAAAAACACCGTCGAATCTTCATTCCGTCCCGGAAACAATCCTTTGTAGTGAAGTCCCAACGTCGTCTGGAACGGGATGATCGCGATATCTTCCTGAGACGTATAAGCCAGCGTCGCGAACGCCACCAGCCCCTCCTTGCTGTCCGGTCCTTCGGCGTAGAACTGATAGTCGCCGTGGGCGTAAAATCTCACGAAGTGGTTCGATGTTTCGTCGGTATTGAACCGCTCCATGCGATAGAACGCGTTGTTCATTCCGACGAAGAAATTCGCCGGTCTGCCCGACAATTCCGGACTCCAGCCGAACTGGGTGAAGATCGAAAGACCGTCATCACCATCGATGCGGAAATCAACGCCCTGGTCATCACGATCGAAGATGTCATCGGAGAGCTGGTACGCCCCCAACGAGAAATAAAACTCCTCGTTCGGTTGGTATTTCACCCGGCCACCCCACACGGCGAATGGATAGGAAGTCATCACTCCGTCGAACAACACCGCGCGGATCTGACCGTTGACCGCATTGTTCAGCGAGTAGCCGTAATACGGCGACCCGACGAAATCATCCGTCGCACTGAGACGTCCGAGTTTCACCGATAAAGTGTCATCGAGGAATTTCTTCTCGATGTTCACTTCATACAGGAAAGCGTTCTGACCTCCGACGAGCTGCATCACGCTGTATTGCCCGCCGACAGCCGGATCGATGCTGCGGCCGTGCCGGTCGATCCCCGAAAGAGTGAAAACCGTCGAATCCCATCCGAGCAGTTTTTCCAGATCGAACTTCGCACCGACGAAGAGATCACCTGCATAAGCGGAATCGCTTTCGATGCCACCGGAGACATTCGCCGCGCCGATCGCATTGTAATATCCGAAGAACGTGACTCCGGATTCGGCGATCTTGGCGCGACCGCCTTTCCAGTCTCCGAGAAGATAGTCGCCTTCCAGCCAGGATGCCTGGACAGACAGAGGGATTGCCACGATTGCAGCGAAGGTGAGATGACGGGAGTTCATACAGGGTTTGTTTGGATCAGGGGTTTTTTGAGAAAATAGAGGACAGCGGTCGTGACAAGCGTTCCGGCCGCGATGGCAATGACATAGGCGAGCACGGGGGTGATCGCTCCGGGGATCGCGAGAACGAAGATGCCGCCGTGCGGGACGAGCAG
>DATLIO010000282.1:0-2816 GCA_035539355.1 Luteolibacter sp. | reverse complement strand
TTCTAGCCCTGATGAGATCGCGTCTGTCGTCTGTGAACGACTTAAGGCCGCAGCCCAAAAGATCGAGAGGCTTTCTCATCCCAAGGTCAGAGGACCGGGACGAATTAGGGATTTGCGAACGCAAGTCGCAGAGCGCGTGGTTAATACCGCTCCTCGATTTGCCACCTATTGGACGCTGAGCGAGTAGCTTTCACGTCCCATCGCCCCGCGTAACACACCGTAACACTTTTCCGCTTCATTTTAGGGGTTTTCAGCGCAATTCAGCGCAATTCAAAATCTCATCTATTTCATAGATGAGACCATAATATCACTGAAAATCAATGACTTGCGAGTGGTGGTCCCGGGTGGAATCGAACCACCACCTACGGCTTCGGAGACCATCGTCCTATCCATTGGACTACGGGACCTTTCTCGCGGAGGGCGGCAGGATTACCCGCCGCCGCCCCGATTGGCAAGGAGAAGCTACGCTTTCACGCAGCCGTCGTAGAAGTGGTAGTCGCCGCCTTTCGCCCAGCGGCCGATGCAGAGCGCCAGTTCGCGGGCGTGGTAGTCGCCCCACTGGGACGATTCGCCGAACGGGACTTTTTTCCCGGCGGGGATGTGATCCCAGCCGTTCGGACGGTGGTAAACGCTGTGCAGGAGGAGACCGTGGTGGTTTTCGTCGGACGACAAATACGGCTCCGCGAAAAGCGAGCGGGCGGTGGTGAGACCGGCCTGCCAATATTTCGCGCCCTCTTCGGAACCGGTGCCGAACCAGCGCCCGAGACGGAGCAGACCCTGCGCGCCGATCGCCGCGGCGGTCGAGTCGATCGGTTCGTGGTCGTTGTCCGGTTCGGAAACGCGGTCGAGGTAATCGCCGAGATGGACGAGTCCGGGAGCACCTGTGTCCCAATACGGGATTCCATCGACCGGCGTGTTCGCGATGAAGAAATCGCAGGTCGCGCGGGCGGCTTTTTCGAAAATGGCGACGACCGCCGTCCGGCCGCCGAACGGGGCCAGCTTTTCGTCAGGAACAAGCGCGATGAATTCGAGCTGCTCCGCGAATCCGACCATCGCCCAGGCAAGGCCGCGGGTCCACGTCGTGAAACCGGTGTAACCCTGCTGCGAATTCGGGCAGCGGAAATTGCCGTCGTTCGTGTTGAAGACCGCTTCGTGCGCGGCGCGACCCCAGACGTCGTAGATGTCGCGGCCTTCGCCATAGAACACCGAGTATTTCGCCGTCGCCTTGCAGTGGTCGATCAAGCGGCCGAGCAGATCGGTTTCCTTGTCGCCTTCGTCCATCGCCTTGTGGCCGAGCAACCACGAACACGCCAACGCACGGCAGGAACGGATGGTGTCGACGAACAACGAATGCGGACCGTTGAACGAATAAAGGTAACCGCCACCGTCCGATGTTTTCGTGAAACGACGGGCTTGGGATGCTCCGGAAAGTTTCAGCGCGAGGATGTGGAATTCCTTCTCCCACTTGTCTTCCGGCACGCGGCCTTCGACGATGAGACGGAGCAGGTTTCCGTAGGTGGAAACGTTGTTGAAACCGTGGTCATGAACGCCGAAGTGGCTGACGTGCGGAGCCATCAGATCGATGGTGTTTTTCCGCGCGTAGTCGAGATGCCAGTCGTCGCCGGTCGCATCGAACTGCAGGACCGCCGAGCCGAATTGGAAACCCTGCGTCCACTCGGTCCAGCCACGGGTCGTGTACTTGCCTCCGACCGTGAACACGGGCGAACCTTTGGATTTGTCGTATTCCGCATCGAGGCGGCGGATCTTGGCGTCGGAATACTTCCAGAGATTGTCGATCGCCGGCAGCAGATCCGCGGCGGTGAGATGGTTGTCGATGTTGAGCATGGATTTTTAGTTCAGAGTTTTTCGATGTGGAAACCGCCGTCGATGTAGATCGCATCGCCGGTCGAGAACGGCCAGTCGCCGACGGCGATCGAACGCACCGCGCGGCCGACGTCGTCCGGATTTCCCCAGCGTTTCGCGGGGACCGTCGAGCCACTGCCGATGATCGCGTCGTACTTTTCCTTCACGCCGGAAGTCATGTCGGTCGCCATGATGCCCGGGCGAAGTTCAACGACCTGCGCGATCTCCGCCAAGCGCAGCGCCCAGAGTTTCGATGCCATCGCAAGGCCCGCTT
This sequence comes from Luteolibacter sp., assembly GCA_035539355.1. GTDB lineage: Bacteria > Verrucomicrobiota > Verrucomicrobiia > Verrucomicrobiales > Akkermansiaceae > Luteolibacter. The sequence goes on along the minus strand of DATLIO010000282.1, from coordinate 679 downwards.
TGGAAACACAATACTCACCACGGTTCAGCGAAGCCGCGGTCGCGGAAATCGACGACACGAAGACCATCTTGAAACCACCCGGCAGCGGGCAGTCATCGCGTTGCAGCCAATGATTCGCGACATCCTGCGCGAGGAAATACGGCGCCTTGAGATTCACATCGATCAGACGGTCGAAGCTCTCCTCGGTCGCTTCGGAAATGTCCTTCCGCTCCGCCGGTGCAATGCCTGCGTTCGAGACGAACACATCGAGTTTTCCGAGCAGACGGATCGCCAGCTTCACCAGCGAACGGCGGTCCATGTTTTTCCCGAGATCCGCACCGAGCGTCGGAAACTGCGCGTCTTTCCGCGGCGAGATCGCCTGGCAGAGATCCGCGGTTTCCAGCGCGGCGGCTTTGTTTCCGGCGTAATGGATCGCCACATCGAAACCGGCTTTCGCCAGTTCGATCGCGATTCCACGGCCAAGGCCCCGGCTGGAACCGGTCACGAGCGCGGTGGGAGCGGATGAAGATTCGGACATATGGACAAACTACGGATGAGAATTTGTTGAATGCAACAAAAAGATTCAGAGGATCAACCGATGCATCCATAGGCCTTCCCGCAGGCTCCGGCGAGGTTTTCCGACGAACTCCGGCGTTTCTTCCGTCCGTTCGAAACAGAACTTCCTCGGCAGATCGGAGTA
>DATLIO010000281.1:0-5610 GCA_035539355.1 Luteolibacter sp. | reverse complement strand
CTCTTGATGCAGCCCAGCGAAAGACCTTGGAACAACTGGTCTTGAACACCCCGCCTGCGCACCAAACCGAATTCCATGCGTGCTTCATCCCTCATCACTCCATCCTCTTTTTCAAAAACGGAATCCAGACCCGCGAATTGGAAGTCTGTTTGGAATGCAGCGGAGTCCGCTTGAGCTCCACCCCCTTCAGCGCTCCCAAAGCAATGCCAGCTACGATAGCCGGCTTTATGGAGACGTTCGGCTACCGGAAACTCACGCTTGAGGAAAAGCAGTCACGGACTTCCCAGAAATCCCTCACTTCACCCCCTTTGGACATCCCTGCTCAATCCAAGCCACCAGAGACAACAAAGGACGAGTAGCACCGCGGCGAGTCCCACGTGCAGAAGCTGGACGCCCGCATAAACGTGCACGCGGGCCATCACCATGCCGAGGATCATCTGTGATACGACGATCCCAACGGCCGCGTGTTCCACTTTTCCAGCCCCGCCTTCGCGGTGTTTCAACGTGAGCCACCACGCCCAGCACGCGGCACCCAAGACCGCCCACGAAAAGCTGCGGTGGAAAAGATAGATCCCGGATCTTTCCAGCTCCCCGATCCATTCCGAACGTGCCTGATGCAGATGCGCCTTCGCCATTTCATCCGTGATCTCCCGGATCTGCGAACCGATGATCCCTTCCGCGACCACGACCAACAACAACACGCCGACCGCGAGTTTGAGGAACTTTCCTCCTCCTTTCAGTCGAATGCGCCAAGGAGTATCGGTGCCCCGCCACGCGCAATAAGTCAGCGTTCCCAGCATCAGCATCGCCAGCGCCAGATGGATCGTGATGACCATCGGTTTCAGGCGGGAGGAAACCACCATCGCCCCGACGAGCGCGTTCACGAAAACCAGCATCACCGAAGCGAACGCCATCCAGAACACCGCCGGCCGCTTCGGCCGCTGCCAGAACGCCGCGATGAAGGTCAGCAGCGTGAAGATCGAAACCGGAGTGGCCGACAACCGGTTGATGTATTCCGTCCACGCGTGGACGACGTTGAATTCCTTGCGCAGGCTTTCCTCCGACACACTCGAAGGATCGAGGCCTACCTTTTCAGCAGCCCGCTGGAATTTCTCCATCGGCAGCTTGCTGAAATCGATCTCGCTCACGTCCGAAGGAGGCACAAAGCCACCCCAGCACCGCGGCCAATCCGGACAGCCCAGCCCCGCGCCCGTCACCCGGACCGTCGCCCCGACGAAAATCAGAACCAGCAGCGAAATCAGCGCCGCCACCGCAAGCTTTTGAAACCGGGTCATTCCCACGCGCGGAGGTTCATTCCCGCACCCCGGGATGGCCAGAGAAAAACCCGTTCGCGGCCATTTGATGCAACCCGCTTGCAATAGCGGCGAACTTGCGACATTTTTCCGCCGTGCGCGGCTTTCCACTCCTCAGATCCCTGGTCATCCTCATCTGGCTGACGGTTTCCGCGGTTGCCCTGGTGAAATTGACGGGCCGCACCGCACCGCCCGAAGAGCACGGCAACCTCAAGATCGAGGTGATCAAAGATTCGGGGGAGAAAGTTCCCGTCATCGGATACTCGATTTCAGTGTCCGCCGAAATGTCCGAGCTGCTGCTCAATGGGCAGAATCAGTTGATCAAAGACCAACCGGTGAGCGCCAGCATCTCCGGCCGACTCCCTCAAACCGACAATCCGCAGGTCGTGACCCTGCAGATTCGCTGGAAAACCCCTCCATCCACTGCAGAGCGCCGCTTCGCCCGGCTTACGATTTACCCGCCCGGAAAACCCACGATCAGCCACGTCTTCGATTCCGCCGGCGACATCGACGACATCCTCGAACTTCCCTGATGAGCCACGACCATCACTCCTGCTGCGCCCATCACAGCCATCATCATGAGCTCGTGGTGTCCGGACTTTCCGCGGCCTACCGCAAGGTCGTCGCCTTGGAAGACGTCTCTTTCGCCACCTCCTGCGGCAACCGCGTCGCGCTCATCGGTCCGAACGGAGCCGGGAAATCCACGCTTCTCAAAGCCATCGCCGGCCTCGTCCCCCGCACCGCCGGAACCATCCGCTGGCGTGGCGCCAACATCGGGAAGTGGTCGCGCGAGTTCGCCTACCTTCCCCAACGCGAGGAAGTCGACTGGTCGTTTCCCATCACCGTCCGCGGCCTCGTCGAAATGGGCCGTTACCCGCAAACCGGCTGGTGGCGGAAATTCACCGACAAAGACACCGAAGCCGTCGACAAGGCGATCCACGCGCTCGCGCTAGATGATCTCCAGCATCGCCAGATCCGCGAACTTTCCGGCGGCCAGCAGCAACGCACGTTCCTCGCCCGCTCGATCGCCCAGGAAGCCCACGTCCTGCTGCTCGACGAGCCGTTCACCGGACTCGACCGCATCGCTTCGCAGCTTCTGGGGGATCTGCTCGAAAAACTCGCCCGTGAGGGCCGGTTGGTCATCGCCTCCCATCACGACCTCAACACCGTGCCACGCCTCTTCGACGAAGCGCTGGTCATCAACCGCCGCCAACTCGCTTTCGGTCCCGTGAACGAAGTGCTCACCCCCACCCTCGTTTCCGAAACCTTCGCCGCCTGATGAACGAACTCCTCGCCAATCCTTTCTACCAGCGCGCCCTCGCCGCCGCCGCGTTCATCGGCTTCACCAACGGGTTTTTCAGCGGCTTCGTCGTGCTCCGCCGGAGCGCGCTCTCCGTCTCCGCGCTTTCCCACACGATGCTCCCCGGCATCGCGATGGCCATCTTCATCACCGGCGCCCTGAGCCAATGGAACGCGTTTCTCGGTGCGCTCTTCGCCGCTCTCCTGGTGGGTCTCGGCTCCGTCGCCGTCGCGCGGGGAAACCGCATCGAACAAGGCACCGCGCTGGCCGTCCTCTACACCGCCGCCTTCGCCGCCGGCATCGCGCTCCTGCCGAAACTCGATACCCGCCAGGAACTCGAACACTGGCTCTTCGGTGACATCATCGCCGTCGGCAATGCGGATCTCTGGATCGCCTTCGGCATCGGCTCGGTGATCCTGCTCGTGACGAACCTGTTCATGCGGCCGATCCTGCTCACGCTCTTCGAACCGAATGTCGCCGCCGCCCAAGGGGTTCATGTACGAGCCATCCAGTATCTTGTTTTCGCGCTGCTCGTGCTCGCTTTGGTCTCATCCCTGCAAGCCGTCGGCTGCGTGCTTTCCGTCGGACTTCTCGTCACACCCGCAGCGACGGTTTCGCTGCTGACCGACAAAACCCAGACGCTTTTCTGGGGTGGCGGATTGCTTGGTGCGGCCGGCTCCGTGACCGCGGTCCTGCTTTCAGGAACCATGGGCATCACTCCGGGTCCGGCGATCGTCATCGTTCTCGGAGGTCTCTTCATCCTGGCCTACCTGTTCAGCCCGAAATACGGATTCGTTTTCTCAAGGATACGGCGCACCGCGGATTGACGGAATTGCCGCCGCCCCTTGCGGGACGACGGCATGCCATCCGTTACATCCAATATTCCCGGAAATCAGAACCGGTAGTTCAGGCCGAGCGATCCGCCGTGGCTTTCGACTCCTTCGTCATCCAGGGCGATCTCGCCGCGGTAGCCGATGTTGAGAGTCAGCGCATCGGTCAGACTGACGCCCGTTCCCGCGGTGATGAGAACCGCGGATCCTGGCTCATAGCCTTCGACCGGAAATTCATAACCGCTGATCGCGCCGGTGGTCCGGTAACGTTCGTCGGTGAATTCGTGGGCATAGGCCACCGAAAGATAGGGACTGAAACGTCCGGCCGTTCCGCTGAGACGATATCCCAGAAGACCGCGGAACGATTCCACGTCATAGTCATCGTATTCGACGGGGAACACGGCGTCGCTGTCGAACCCGTCGACATCCACTTTCTGATACTCGAGTCCCGCGAACGGGCCGTGTTTCAGGCAGCCGGACTCCATCGTGTAGCCGATGGTTCCCAATCCTTGGAAGCTGGTCGCATCCGTGAAATCGAGATCGTGATCGCCGTAACCGGCGAGGAAATCGATGTAGAGACCGGTCGACTCACCCCAGCTGCCATAGATGGCGGCACGGAGGCTTTCGACTTCGGAATCACCGGCGGCGTGATTGAGGTCTCCTTTCGAGCCGTCGATCAGCAGACCGAGGATCAGTCCGGGAGCCACCTGGTAGTCGAATCCCGCGGTGAGCGCGTCGATCTCGCCATCGAAGTCGGTCGACTCGAAGTCCTGCTCATCGTAGGAATAAGTTCCCCAGAGATTGCCTTTTCCGGAACCCACGGTTTCGGTGGTCGTCGTTCCCTCGATCATTCCGCCCTTCGCATCCCGGGTGGCCGGAGTGGTGGTGGTGACGGTCCGCTCACCGCCGTTGCGGGCGTTGGCGAGGTGATCCTGCGCCATGCGATGGAGCCTGTAGTTCGAGTTCACCACCGATCCGGTCGCACCAAGGACCTGCTCGGCCGGCGCGATGATGCCGGCAAGGATCGATTGGGTGTAGTCGAGGTTGTTGTAATCGAGATCACCGATCAGATTGCGGAGCGCCTGATTTGCGGTGAGACCGGACGCCAGCGCCGACTCGTCGATCATGAACTGGTCGAGAGCTTCGCCAAGCGCGCCTTGGTTCGTCGAAAGGCCGGGAAGGTCGGAGAAATTGTGATTCGTCGTTTGAACGAGGTCTCCGCCGGACAATGCCACGCTGCTGAAATAGTTACCCAGCACCGAAGCCGTGTTTCCACGATAGACGACCGTGTTTCCACCACCCAGCACCGTTCCGCCCGCCGCATCGACAATCACACGATTGCCGTTGCGCAGCGCTTCCGGTCCGGTCGATTTCAACTGGATCGTGGCGTTCCGTGCGTCGTAGGTTCCCGAAGTGCTGCGGATGACCGAATGCTCGGTTCCGTCGTTGGCGATCGCACGATCCGGATCCGCCTCGACGACGATCGAAGAACCGGCCGAGTGAGTGACATTACCGGCGATCCGGAGAAGATCCGGAGCGCTTCCGCTGAGGGCGCTCGCCTCGATCCCCGCTCCTTGGGCGAGATTCACATTGGCGGTCCAGAGACCTTCGCCACGGATCATTGAGCCGGTTGCCGCGGTGATGACCGTACCGGGTCCGTTGACGTCACCGTAGAGGGAAAGGCGTCCGTTGGTGGCGACATTGATCGCCCCGAAGCCGTTGACGTTTCCGTCGACCCATCCGGTGCCCACGTTGACCACGTTGGAGGTTCCACCGGCAATGACGTCGCCGTTGATCCGCCCGTTCGTGAGGTTCAAGGTGTTGCCGTCGTTCCCGAGCTGGACGGCCGTGCCGCCGGTGCCCGTGATGGTTCCGCCGCTGGTCACCGTGAGAGTGGAGCCGCCTCCGGTCACCGACACTCCGGTCGCGCCGCTGATGGCACCGGAATTGGAAAGGGACAGACCGCTGATCGCCAGGATACCGCTGCCTGATCCGCCGGCAATGCTGCCCGAATTGTTCACGGTTCCGCCTGCGGTGTGGAAATTGATCCCGTTGGTTCCTCCGAGGATCCCGTTGGAGTTCGAGATCACGCTTCCGCCGCCCGCGTAGATGCCGTCAAGCGTCACCCCTTGGATGGTTCCGCTGTTGGTCACGTTCACATTGTTGG
>DATLIO010000280.1:0-2518 GCA_035539355.1 Luteolibacter sp. | reverse complement strand
ACCTGATGCCGTCCGACCGGTTTGTCCGGCTGGGTCACCAAAGCCAGCGGCTTCAGCCCGTTTTCCAGCAAATACCGGAAGGAAGGCAGGGCGATGTCACCCGTTGCGACGAAAATGATCCGCATCCGCGTGTTCAGAGCGATTTGTCCGCCAGCAACTGATACTCCGGAAGGGTCAGCACTCTCGAAATGATCTCCGACAGCACTTTGACCGGTGGCTGCGTGGCGTCGATGTTCGTCACGCGGTCCTGCGGGTAAAAGGCGAGGATCGGTTTCGTTTCCGCCTCATACGTCGCGATCCGCTGGTCGATGACCTTGTCGCTTGCATCGTCGATCCGGTTGTCCTTCAGAGCCCGCTTGCGCATGCGCCGTGCGAGCTCGTTCCGGTTCGGGCAGGAAAGATGGAACACCTGCAGGACATTGAGGTGGTTTTCCAGGATCTGCGCCTGACGGACGTTCCGGGGAATGCCGTCGAGGATCAGGATGTCGATGTCCGGCTTGTAGATGTGCGTGTCCGCCAGGTTGTCGATCTGCGCCTTCCACAGTTCGATCGTCAGTTCATCCGGCACCAGTTCGCCGCGGCTGGAGTAGCTGACGAATTGCTGGCCCAGCGCGGTCCGGGTGTCGAGCGACCGGAAAACGTCGCCGCAGGCGCAATGGAAGAACCGCGGGATCGATCCCATGACCTTTCCCTGGGTTCCTTTTCCGGATCCTGGTGCTCCCAGGAAAATGATGGCGGGCTTCTTGAAATCCGAGTGGTGTGACATGGCGGAGCCGAAAATTGAACCGCCCGCGCCGAACCCGCAAGCTCGGATCACCCGTGGGGTGCCTCGGAAGAGGCGAAAAACAGCAGAACGGGGATCAGCAGCGCCACATCCGCCAGCACCCGGAGGGTATCCATGTGGAAACGGCTCCTCATCCGGTTCAGGATGTAGAGCAGCGCGGCCCCGGTCAGGATGGAGTAGAAAAACGAACGGGTCACCAGGCCGTAGTCCACCGAATCGTCCGGATGGGGGCTCGCCAGCATCGCGAAAAGAATGGCTGAGGCGGCAAGCAGGATCAAAGGCAGCGTCAACGCGAGCTCATCGGTCGCCTTCACCTCCACGTCGTTCGACCGGTTGGCATGCTCCCAGAGATCGATCGCCGAGATGTTCATGATGCAGAGCACCCCGAAACAGATCACCTCCCGCGAAATCATCGCTTCCGGGAAACTGGCGGCTCCCTGATAAATGAACGCCGTCAACGCCGTGCCGTAGGCGAACGCCAGACCGGCCAGGATGTTCTTGATGTGCGGGATTTCCGAGGGCTCGCTGCTGGACAGCATCGAAAGCCCGAAAAATCCGCCGATGAGCCCACCGGCCCCCACCAGGTAGACGAAAATCGAAGCCGGAATGTAGCGGAACAGAAGCGCGAGCGCCACCCCGGTCGCGATCACCGCCGCGGTCCCGAAAACCTTCCGGTATTTCCAATGGAACAGGTGTCTCGGCTCACAGCGCTCCGGATTGTTTTTCCTCATCGAGGCGTCGATCAACCGGTCGACGACGTAAATGACCCAGACCACGAGAGCCAATCCGACATAGGCTTCCCAAGGGTGGTAAACCAGCCGCCACATCTTCCGGAAGACCATCAGCCAAGCGATCGCCACCAACGGAGCGTCAAGGCTCAGCAGGTTCGGCCAAAGCCAGATTGGCTTGCGGGGCAGATCCGATGTCACAGCGGGCGGACCATTCCTGAGCAAGCTCCCGAACGCAAGCGCTCATTGGGCTTTTCAGGCCATGATCGCTTCCGAAATCTCATCCACGGCGGCTTCCCCGGCCAGAGACTCGACCAAGGCGAAACCGAAATCCAGAGCCGTCCCCGCTCCCCGCGAGGTGATGAAAAGCCCGTCTTCGATCACCCGTTCGTCTTCGGCATCCGGCAGTTCCCCCCAGGTGCTGGAATGGGCAGTGAAACGACGCCCCTCCAAAAGCCCCGCGTCATGCAGAATCAGCGGTGCGGCGCAGATCGCGGCGATCTTCAGATTCCGGTCATTGAACGCTTTCGCAAACTCCGCCGCCCGGCCGTCCTCCCGCAACGCTTTCACCCCCGGTCCGCCGGGAAGCAGCAGCAGATCGAAATCCTCCGCCGCCTGGTGATCGAGCTGGCTGTCCGGCAACAGCTTGATCCCGCTGCGCCCCGTCACGATTTTCCCATCGAGCGAAACGATCCGCACCTCGATCCCCGCGCGGCGCAGGAGATCGATGGGAGTGACCGTTTCGATTTCCTCGAATCCGTCGGTGATGAGACAAAGGACGCGTTTCGGCATGAAACGAATCTAACACCGGTCGGAATCAGCGCAAGCCGGTCGCTTTCCTCACCCGATCCAGCACCTTCGCCGCTTCCGCACGCGCCTTTTCCGCACCTTTCGCCAGCACGGCATCGACATAACCGGGATCGGCCAGGATTTCCTCACGGCGCGCACGCATCGGCGCGAAATAATCCCAATACGCTTCCGCCAGCCGCTTTTTGAAGTCGCCGTA
>DATLIO010000279.1:0-6910 GCA_035539355.1 Luteolibacter sp. | reverse complement strand
GCTCGGTGCCGTTCTGGCCTCGCTGTCGTTCGAATTCTGCCGGGATCAATGGGACGCCGGTTTGTTCCCGACGATGGCGCTCCTGATGTTCGGCTGGATGACGGTCACAAGCGTCGTGGCCTATCGTTGGATCTACCTGCCGAAACTGCGGAAGATCATCGCGGATTCACCCGCTCCGGTTTTCTGAGAAATTCCACAAAAAAACCGGCCGCACGGGCCGGTTGAAGCGAACGATGGTAGCAGAGGGCGGATTTGAACCGCCGACCAAAGGCTTATGAGTCCTCTGCTCTACCACTGAGCTACTCTGCCATCATTCGGTTCCGGAACCCTGTCGGGCTCGCGGAGGGGCATTCGGTTACCGGCGGACATCGGCTTTGTCCACCCGAAAATCTAAAATGGCGGATTAGTGGCCACAAATTCCTTTGAAAAACCAATCCCCTCGACAGAGTAAACTCTGATTCAACCCACAGAAAACCACATTATGCCACACGGTCCGCTTTTCTCATCACGCCGCTCTTTCCTCAAAGGCTTCACCGCCACCGCAGCAGGCGGAATTTTCATGCCCAATCTGCTCCTGCGCGCCCAGGACACCCCGGCGTCGAAGAAACTCGGCATCGCCTGCGTCGGCGTCGGCGGAAAAGGCTTCTCCGACATGAAGAACGCCGCGTTCGAAAACGAAATCGTCGCGATCTGCGACGTGGACGCCAAAGCGCTCGCCAAGGCCGCGGAACTCTACCCCAACGCCAAGCAATACCGCGATTTCCGCAAGATGCTCGATGAGAACCAGAAACTCATCGACGCCGTGACCGTTTCCACCCCGGACCATTCCCACTACCCGGCCGCGATGCACGCGATCGCCCAAGGCAAGCACGTCATGGTCCAGAAGCCGCTCGTGAACACCCTCTGGGAGGCGGACCAGCTTCACAAAGCCGCGAAGAAAAAAGGCATCATCACCCAGATGGGCAACCAGGGCCACACCTTCGAGGAAAACCGCCTGCTCAAGGAGTGGTTCCAGGCCGGCGTCATCGGCAAAGTGAAGGAAATCCACGTCTGGACGAACCGCCCGATCTGGCCCCAGGGCGACGCCGTCGTCCTTGCGGATGCCACCGCTCCGGAAAACCTCGATTGGGAGCTCTGGCTCGCCGGCACCCCGAACCGTCCTTATTCGAACAACATCGCCCCGTTCAAATGGCGCGGCATCTTCGAATACGGTTCCGGCGCCCTCGGCGACATGGGCTGCCACAACCTCGACCCGCTCGTCTGGGGTCTCGGTCTCGGTGTGCCGGACAAGATCGAAGCCACTTCCGAAGGCCTGACCGACATCGCCTGGCCGAAGGGCGCGAAAGTCCAGTACCTCTGGAAAAACGTCGCCGGTCATGGCGAGATCAAGCTGTTCTGGTATGAGGGCAAAAACGCCGACGGCTCCCCTTGCAAGCCCGAGCCCATCAAAGAGCTCAAAGGTCAGGAACTCAGCGGCAGCGGCTTCTACATGGTCGGCTCCGAAGGCGTCCTCTACAATCAGGGCGATCAGGCGAAGAAGCTCACCATTTTCCCCGAAGAGCGCTCGAAGCAATTCCTCGCGAACCTTCCCGCGAAAACCGTCGACCGCAGCCCGACTCCCGGCGATCCACAGAAGGAATGGTCGCTCGCGATCAAGAACGGCAAGGAATTCGCCTTCATGTCGCACTTCGACTACGCCGTGCCGCTGACCGAGCTCTGCCTCCTCGGCGATCTCGCCATCCGCACCGGCAAGCCGATCGAGTGGGACCAGCAGAAGTTCGAGGCCGTCGGAAATCCGGAAGCCAACAAGCTCATCAAGCGCGCCGAATACCGCAAAGGCTGGGAATACTCCGTCGACAAGATCTGATCTCCGGAAATCCGGTTTTCTCCAAAGCCTCCGCGGCCATCCCGCGGAGGCTTTTTCTTTCAAGCAGTGACAGCCTCACGTTTCAAATGGGTTGCCGCCGGAAGGATTTTGTGATGGGTGTTTTCAAACCCCGCTCGCTGGAGATTCCCACTCCAACGGAGAAACCCATGAAAACCCTTCCTTTCTTTTGCCTTTCCGCAACCCTGCTTGTCTCCCAGGCAAATGCCGCCCTTCTGGTCTATGAAGGATTCGACGGTTACACCGCCGGCGCGATGGGTTCGGTAGGAAATACGAACCCGAATGTGAATACGGTCGGCCTCGACAAGACCACCGCCTCCGGCGGAAGTGGCCTCAGCAATTCCACCTATACCACGTCCGGAATGAGCTTCGGCAGCCTGGCAGTCAACGGCGGAGCCCTTACTTTCAACCGCCCCACCAACGGCTCGGCGGTCATCGCGGGGAAAATGGCCCTCACCACCCCCGCCGGCAGCACCGTCTGGAACAGCTACCTCATCAACATCAGCGCCGCACAGTCCGCAGCCGGTGACGGTTTCCATTCGCGCATCGCCACCGACACCGGCACGGGCGGAATCCATTTCCAAACCTTCCCCGACAACCGCGGAGGCACCGCCAGCACCGAGGCCGGTGTCCGGTACATCGATGGCACGACGCTCTCGGGTGCGTCACTCACATTGGGTGTCGATTATTTCATCCTCGGCTCCTTCACCAACGTCGGCTCCGTCCCGAGCGTTGGGACGCCCGCAGTCGCCACCATGTACGCCTTCAACCTCGCCCAGTTCGGCAACCTGATGGCGGCCACGGATCGCCAGCAATACCTGCAGGATCTCACCCAGGGCGGTTCGGACACCCAGGCAACCATCAAGGTTTCCCAAACCCTCACCAGCGGTTCCACGCAGACTTTCATCAGCGACCAATTCGCCCATCTTGTCGCCGTCGGCGTGACGGGGAAAGTCGACGAGCTCCGCTGGAGCAACGATCTCGCTTCCGCGATCCCGGTTCCGGAACCCGGGACCGGCGCGCTCGGCCTGCTGGCCTGCCTCTCCGCGGCCTTCCGCCGGAGACGGTCGATGGCGTGATCGGAATCCTCTCCGGCAAGCCCCGGCCTCACCGCCGGGGTTTTTCATTTCCACGCACCAAGGCCATCACCAGTCCGGAGGCGATCACGTGCACGCATCCCATCAGCAGGAACACGGGCATGAAGCCCAGACTTCCGACGACACCTCCGATCAGCGCGTTGCTCATCAGCCCGCCCAGCGCGCCGAATGATCCGGACACGCCCAGCACGCTCGCCACGGTGTGCTTCGGGAAAACATCCGCCACCAGCGTGGTCACGTTGAACAGCCAGATCTGGCACACCAAGGCCAGCGCGCAGAACGCCACGATCACGATCCACAGTTGATCCGTGAACGGCACGATCATCGCCAGCGGAGCGATCATCGCCGCCATCATCAGCACCTTCCGCCGCGCGCGCCACGGCTCCACACCCTTTCGCACCATCCGGTCGGACGCCACGCCGCTCGCGACCCCGCCGAGATCCGCACAAAGAAACGGCACCCAGCCGATCAACCCCGCCTGCACCAGCGTGAGGTTGAGATTTTCCTGCAGGTAACCCGGCATCCAGAACAGGCAGAAATACCACGCCTGATCGCTCGTCATCCGCGCCAGCACGATGCCCAGCAGGTTCCGGTTCCGCAGCAATTCCCGCCACGGCACGGGCCGGATTTCCTCGCCTCCGTCCGGCATGTATTCCGGCGAGGGTTTTCGATAGATCCACCACCAACCGATCGCCCAGAAAACCCCGATCACCCCGGGCACGACGAACGTCGCGCGCCAGCCCCAATGGGTCGCCATGAAGGCGATCAGCGGCATTGCGACCACCGCCGCCGTCGCGCTTCCCGCCTGATAGAAACTCGATGCGAATCCACGCAGCTTCGCCGGAAACCACGTCGCCGCCACCCGCAATGCGGCCGGATAATTTCCCGGTTCCGCCACCCCGAGCACCACGCGGCAGGCCGTCAGCTGGAACAAGCTCCGCGACAATCCCGTGAACAGGTTCGCCAACGACCACAACCCGACGAACGAAGCCATCGCCACCCGGCTTCCGACCTTGTCGGCGAAACGTCCGCCCAGCGTGTAGGCGAACATGTAGGTGATGAGGAACGCCATCACGATGTGCGAATACCCGCGGTCATCGAGGCCGAACTCCTCCTTGATCACCGGCTTTAGCACCGACAGCGTCTGCCGGTCGAAATAGTTCAGGAACGTCGAGACGAACAGCATCCCGAGGATCACCCAGCGCCATTTCAAATCGCGCCGCAGTCCTTCGCCGGGAATCGTTTCGTCCGCATCGGAAGCCATGATCTCAGGATTTTCCGAACGGGTTGTGGTGGCTGGCCCGCGTGCCGGACCCTCCCGTCCTTTCCAATTTCAACGCGTCCTCGATTTTCTCCGGAACCTCGCCGCCGAGCAAGTACTGCCCCTGCCGTAGCAAAAGCTCCCGCACTTCCCCGGCATCCACGTTTCTCGAAGTGCCGCCGTCACGCACCGCCAGCGCCGCCGCTGTGCCTGCGCCCTGGCCCGTCGCCATCGCCGTCGCCATCACGCGGACGGATCCGAACGCATGATGCGTCGCCGAAAGACAACGTCCCGCCACCAGCAGGTTGTCGATCCCCTGCGGCAGCAGGCTGCGGTAAGGAATCTCATACACCGCCTTTCCCGATCCCGTGAAGATCTGCTGCTTCCCGTCCGGTGGATGGATGTCGATCGCGAAGGTCCCGCACGCGATGCCATCCGGAAACTCACGGCTCTCCAGCACGTCCTCCTCGGTCATCGTGTAGTCACCCACGATCCGCCGCGTTTCCCGCACGCCCACCTGCACACCCGTATCGAGCACATACGATCCTTCGAACCCGCCGACATGCTTCTTCAGGAAACGATGGATGTCCCAGGCCTGACGGCGCGTCGCGATTTCCGCCCGTGTCAGATCCTCCACCCGCGTTCCGTCGATGCCCTGCAATCTCGTGCAGTTCACCGCGATCTGTCCGTCACGCGGCAACTGGTACATCAGTATCCGCGGCGCGGCTTCCGCAGGAAACTCTCCGGCCTCCACCGCTTTCTTCACGAGGTCCGTCAGACCGAGGAACGCCAGCGTCCGGTTCGAATCGATCTCTTCATCGGTCGGTGAATCCTTCAGCAGGTCCCGGTTCTCCTTCATCCAACTACGAAGGTTGCCGTAGTTGATGCCGCCGATCCGATAAAAAAGCGTCACCGGCTGCATCGCCCCGTCGCTTTCCCGTCCCTTCACGAAAGGAGCACCGACCCGTGCGACGACATCCGCGTCCGCCGAGCAATCGATCACGAATTTCGGCCGGATCGCCTGACGGCCCGATTTGTTCTCGACGATCACGTGCTTCACCCTGCCGTCCTCAGCCACCGCGTCCGCGAACGCGCTGTGAAGCAACAATTCAACGCCCGCTTCCTCCGCAATGTCGAACAGCAGCAGCTTCATCCCCTCCGGATCGAAGGGTGTCATCGACGCGTTGTCGAATGTCAGGTCCGTGACGTGTCCCGGCGATGCCGTGATCGCCACCAACCGGTCCACCACCTCGCCCGCGATCCCGCGGATCACCTGCCTGCCGTTCACGTCATGGAAGGTGAACATCGGATTCACCATCGCCGCCGTCAGGTTGCCGCCGAGAAATCCATATCTTTCGACCAGCAACGTCTTCGCGCCGTTCCTCGCCGCCGCGACCGCCGCGCCGATCCCCGCCGGCCCCGCGCCGATCACCAGCACGTCCGGCTCATGCGTCACCGGCACTTCACGCGCCGGCTCCGTCACGCAGCCCAATCCCGTCGCCCGGCTCCCCGAAGGCACCGCCGTTCCTGCTCCTGAATGATCCATCATCTGTTGATCTCCGGTTTCAGTTTTTCGAACAGGTGAGCAGCACCACGCGGCCCGGCTTGCACGTCCACGACGAAACGCTTTCCTTCACGTCCTCGACCACCGGCACGATCCTGTCCGGGTTCGCGAAATCGTTCGCCGCATGCTTGTCGTCGCCGCCAAGCGTCCATGCCCGCGTCACGCGGTAGCCTTCCGGCAGATTCAATCCGACTTCCGCGGACTCCGTCTCATGACGGTTGATCAGGCTGATCACGATGGCTCCATCCTTCCGCTTCGCTGAAGCCGCATCGAGATAGGGCAGCCCTTTCCCGATGACTTCTTTCGGCAACCGGATGGGTTTCTCATATCCGCCGGACACCGTCTCGATCTTCGCCAACGGAGCCTCCACGTTCACCGCCAGCGAATCGCCGGTCATTGTCGCGGCATATTCCTTGAAGACATGGAACAACGGCGTCTTCAGAACCCCCGCCTCGTTCACCAGCAGCGGCGCGTGGCCGTTCACCAGGAACACATAGTTCGCCATGCCCACCCGATCCGCGTTCTTGAGCATCGCATTGAAAAAGCCCGCCACGAACAAGGTGTCCGCCACATCGCGCGGATCCCGTCGCCGCAGCCTGTCGTGGAAACTCCCCTTCACCGTGATGAAACGCCGGATGTTCCATTCGTCGATCGAGATCTTCACGTCGTTGGCATAACCGACCTGCGCCTTCATCTCGTCGATCACCTTCGCCATCCGCTTGATGCGGATGTCCATCAGCTCCGGTGTGAACACGACGTTCTGGTAGTTCCCCTCCTGCCCGAGGATCGAACTCCCGTAAACATGCAGCGTCAGATAGTCGAGCAGATGGCCCGCTTTCGAAAGCACCTCCTTGTCCCACTCCGCGTCCTTCGCGGCCTGTGAACCGACGCCCAGCACCTTGATCGCAGGATCCTGCTTCTTCATCGCAGCCGCCCACTCCGCGAGTTTCGGCGCATACGACTTCGCATCCATGTGACCCGTCTCCCACGTTCCCCACGTTTCGTTTCCAATCCCCCAATACGGCACCTTGTAGGGCTCCTTCCTTCCGTTCGCCGCCCGGCGTTTCCCCTGCGTGGTGTCGGGGCCGCCATGACAATACTCC
>DATLIO010000278.1:0-4939 GCA_035539355.1 Luteolibacter sp. | reverse complement strand
CCTTGCTTCCCTGCCCGCACTTTTGTTCCGGCCATGAACCCGCATTCGATCGAAATCACATCCGGTGCTGAACCGGTTCAGGGGAGATTCGCGGATCTCGTCCCGGGGGAGGAATTTCCTGATGCACGGATCATCGTCCGGAATGCACAAGGTGGAGATGTGGGGTATGCGGCGCTTTGGTGGAATGATGTGCCGTCGCTGGAAAATGAATCTCTAGGAGCGATCGGAGGTTTCGCGGCGGATGATGAAGAATCGGCTCATGCGGTTTTGAATGCGGCGCTGGACCATCTGCGGGAAGTGGGCAGGACCATCGCCGTCGGCCCGATGAACGGCAACACGTGGCGGAAATACCGGTTCGTGGATTCGTCCGGAGAGCGTGCGCCTTTCCTTCTCGAACCGGTGAATCCGCCTGACTATCCGGGATGGTGGCGGAATGCGGGCTTAGCGGAGCTTTCATGGTACTCTTCATCCATTATGGAATTGGACGGGACGGAAGCGGTGCCGCCCGCATTGAAGGCCCGGTTGTTGAGGACGGGATTGTCGATCCGGCCGATGAACCCGGAGCGTTATGATGAAGAACTCGGATTGATCCATGCAATCAGCCTGAAGAGTTTCGCGGCGAATTTCCTCTACACGCCTTTGGCCGAAGAGGCGTTCCTCGCTTCCTATCGAAAGGTGAAGGCGCATGTGGACCGTGATTTCGTGCTCATCGCCGAGAAGAACGGCGAGCCGTGCGGCTTCGTGTTCGGCATCCCCGATCTGGCGGCTGCGGCGAGAGGAGAGAAGCCGGCGCTGATCGTGAAAACCCTCGCCGTCGATCCGGACTCCCGCAGTGCCGGGCTGGGCAGTCTGCTGGTGGACGAGCTGCATCGTGCCGGAAGGGCGAAGGGTTACACCGAAGCGATCCACGCGCTGCAGCATCAGAACAACACTTCCCTGAAAATCACCGGCCGCCATGAAGGCCGTGTGTTCCGGCGTTACGTTCTTTTCTCGAAACGACTATGAATTTGGTGGAGCTGCTGCGTGACCGGGCGGAACGACATCCGGATCGCCCCGCGATCATCGATGCCTTCCGCGGGGTCGATCGTGTCGTGAGCTTCCGCAAGTTGTGGGAAGAGGTGTCGGCGGGTTCCGCGTTCCTTGAAAGGCTCGGACTCGGACGGGGAAAGACGGTGCTGGCATTCCATCCGGTCTCGATCGAACTCTACGTGTTCCTCCTTTCCGCGTTCCACGCGGGCGCGCGGGTGATGCTCGCCGATCCATCCGCAGGGCGGAAATTCCTTTCGCTGTGCTGCCAGCGCCGGATGCCGGATGGATTCTTCGGATCGGCGAAAGCGCAGTGGTTGCGATGGATGGTGCCGGAGCTGCGATCGTTGAAGCCGGCGATCCGGAGCGGCGGATGGTTTCCCGGAAGCATCGCGTGGAAGCCTGAAGGCCGTGGTGATCTGTGTGATGTTCCTGATGAAGAACCGGCTTTGATCACCTTCACCAGCGGCAGCACGGGTGTGCCGAAAGCGGCGGTGAGGACACATGGATTTCTGCTCGCCCAGCACGCGGCGCTTTCGAAATCGCTCGATTTCGAGGAGGGCGAAGTGGATCTGATCACCTTGCCGGTGTTCGTTCTCGCGAATCTCGCATCGGGACTGACAAGCGTGCTGGCTGCGACGGATCTCGCGAAACCGGGGGCGCCGCATCCGGCGGTGAAGGCGCAGTGTGAACGTCATGGAGTGACGCGTTGCGCGGCATCGCCTGCATTTTATGAATCGCTGCTGGAATCCGGATTGCCGTGTTTCAGGAAAGTTTACACGGGAGGCGCGCCGGTCTTTCCGGATCTGCTGCGGAGACTCACGCAGGCTTTGCCGGAGGCGACGGTCGAAGCGGTTTACGGTTCAACGGAAGCGGAGCCGATCGCGCATGCTTCGCTGGATGAGGAAGCGGCTTCGTTGACGAAAGCCGGTGGTGGATTGTTGGCGGGTGTGCCGGTGGATGAGATCGCGCTGAAGATCTTGAAGGATCAGTGGGGTGCGAAAGTCGGACCGTTGGTGGATGGTGGAATCGCTCACCTGGAAGTTGCCGGAGGACAAGCGGGTGAAATCGTCGTCAGTGGAGATCACGTGCTGCGCGGTTATCTCGGTGGTGCCGGCGATGAGGAAACCAAGATCCATGAAGGGGGCAACGTGTGGCATCGGACGGGTGATGCGGGTTGGATCGATGCGGCGGGTCGTGTTTGGTTGCTGGGAAGATGTTCCGAGAAACTGCCTTTCGCCGCCGCGCCGGAATCATTGCCGGATGAAGCGTTCCGTTACCCGTTCGCGATCGAATGTGCGTTGAGGGAAAGTTTTCCGGGTGTCCGGATGGCGGCGTTGGATTGGAAGGGGCAGCGGACGCTCGTGGTCGGGAGAATCGCTTCGGAAGAAGAGCGGAACGCGATCGAAGGGAAAGCGTCGTCGTTATCGATGGCGAAGATCATTTATCTGCCATCGCTGCCGTTGGATCGCAGGCATCAGGCGAAGATCGATTATCCGGCGCTCAGGAAGGTTCTCGAGGCGTCAGGTTGATCAGAAAGCCGCTTTTGATACGCAGCGTGATCGCAGGTTCGGCTTCGACTTGCTGGTTCGGCACCGCGGCGAGGTTGAAACGGCGGAGGATCATGGGAAGGATGACGCGCGCCTCGGCGAGGGCGAATTCGCTGCCGATGCAGAACCTTGGTCCGGCACCGAAGGGGTAATAGGCGTCGTGATCGCGGCGTTCGAAGCGTTCGGGCGAAAACTCGTCCGGCTTTTCCCAGAATGCGGGATGACGATGCAGGATATAGGGGCTGATGATGACCCCTGAATGACGGGGAATCCCGTAGCCGCCGATCTCGTCGTCGGCGATCACCCGGCGCTCCATCGCCCAGATCGGCGGGTGGAGGCGGATGGTTTCCTCGAAGAAATGCAGCGCGTGGGTCAGTGCGGGGAGATCCGTCATGTCCGGAGAACGCTCATCGCACGCTTCGATGAACTGTGTGCGGATCTTTTCCTGCCACTCCGGATGTTGGCAGAGTTCGCAGCCGGCCCATGACAAGGCGTTCGCGGTGGTTTCGTGGCCGGCGAGAAGGAAGGTGATCGCTTCGTTGCGGATCTCGCGGTCGTTGCCCGGTTCGCAGCCGGTGATGAGCATCGACAGCAGGTTCGGCGTTTCCGGTGGTGATTTGCGATGGCGCTCGATCAGATCCGCGACGATGGCATCCACATCCGCGAGCGCTTTCCTGAACCGAAGGTTTGCAGGCGTCGGCCATGAAGCGGGCGGGTTCACGAGACTGCGCCAGCGGTGATACGTGTGCGTGATGAGCACGTGCATCGCTTCCTCGACCGCATCCGCTTCCTTGTCGAGATCCGCACCGAAGAGGCAGCGGCCGACGATGCGGAAGGTGAGTTTCATCATTTCCGAAGCGATCTCGATGCTTTCGCCGCGCCTCGCTTTCACGTCCCAACCGGCGAGCATTTCCTCCGTGCAGCGGGCGATGGTCGAAACGAATCCCGCGACGGCGGCGCGGTGGAACATCGGCTGGATCATCCTGCGCTGGCGTTGCCAGACATCGCCGTTCGAAGTGAGCAGGCTTTCACCGCAGATCAGGCCGAGGGCTTCGGAGCTGCGCGATGCCTTGTCGTAGTTCGCGCGGTTCCGGATCATGACGTGCGAGACATGGTCCGGATGATTCAGCAGGTGGAAAACAAGCGGGCCGATGTGGAAGCGGACGATGTCGCCGTGGTCGCGTGTGCTGGTTTCGAGCAGGCGCAGCACGTCGTTCCGGATCGGATGGAGATGTCCGGTGAAGGGCGATCCCTTCGGGCTTGGGGCCTTGCGTTTCATCGGATGCGATACCCCCACGGTTCGTAGAATTCACGCCATTCGGTTTCGAGGCGCGCTTTCATCGGCTCCTCAAGCGTGGCGAGACGGTTCTTCTCGTAGCCGTCGAGCGTCGCGACATACGATTCGATCTTCGGTTTCGCGTTTTCGAAATCCGGGATGGAAAGCGCTTCATAGATGCCACGCACGGTTTCCATCGGTTCACGTTCGATGCTTTCGAAGCTGACTTCATGGAAGCGGCCTTCGGGGATGAGGGGCAGGTCACTACGGAAAGCGCCGTAGAGCGTGCGATAGCGTTGGATGATCTGCTCATCGATCGCCGAACGATCCGGCCGCTGGAGATACGTGTGCCACATCGCGGTGTCGTGATAGTGGCGGAACGATTGGAAGACCTCCACGGGATCGCGGTGGATGTGGACGAACTTCGCGTCCGGAAACATCTCCAGCAGCAGGCGGATGCGCGCGGTGTGCGGCGGCGATTTCATCAACAGCGCGCGGCCGTATTTGAGTGTGAGTTTTTTCGCGAACCAGACGAACGCGTCTTTCCATCGGGCGATCTCCTCCGGCGTCGCATCGTGGAAGGTGAGATAGCGGTTGTAGAAATCCTCGCGACGGGGAAAGGACACGCCGAGATAGGATGAAAGCCGGCTGATGAGCAGCGGCGCGAATTCATCCTCCTGCGGCGATTGGAAACTCAGCGCCATGTTGTCCATCGGCCGCTTGTCCGGGATCATCCAGGCGAAGCGGCGGGTGTTCGCTTCCTCGGTGGTGAGGAACGTGTGCGGATTGACGACCTGATAGGTGTTGGGAAAGCAGAAGTTCAGATCGTCCTGCGCGAGCAGGTTGTGGAGGTGGGTCGTGCCGCTGCGCCAGTGGCCGAGGATGAAAAGCGGGGCGCGGGTGATGGGTGTCGCGGCGATCTTCTCATCGTAGAGCCGTGATTCCCGGCGGCGGTGGAACGAATTGAAAAGACTGAGCAGTGAGACGACCGCACCGCGGTGCCAGTAGACGGGATCGACTCCGAAACGGTTGTCGCGGAGGAGTCGCCACCAATCCCCCGCGGTGATGCCCGAGAGGTAGTTATGCC
>DATLIO010000277.1:0-5223 GCA_035539355.1 Luteolibacter sp. | reverse complement strand
TGCTGATGATAGTGGACTGGGCGGCGGACGAATCGTCACGAAACTCCGTGAAACCGCCTTGGCTGATGCCGTTGAAGTTGCTGATGGTGGCCGTGCCCGCATTGCTGCTATCCTGGAACACGGTTCCGCCGCCCAATCCGTCCTCGATGGCTGCTCCGTGGTTCTGCACCGAGGAATGACCCGCGGTGGCGGAGTTCGAGAAGACGAGAAGACCTGCTTTGCCGGATGGATCCGCCCGTGTGATCAGCCGCGGGATGTAGGAGGTGCTGTCATTGATGACGCCCGCACCGGACAACTCCAGGATGTGACCATTCGGTGCCTCACCGGTGATCCAGATCGCGTAGGACCGGTTGACATCCGAAAGGAATTGGAGCGCTCCGAGATTGAAATCTTCCGTGATGTAGACGTTGAACAGCAGTGAGAGCCCGAACACGGCGGTGTCATCGCTGGAGTTCGGAGCCGAACTTCCGATCCAGTTGGCGGCCGAGTGCCAGTCATCGTCCGGCGGGTTGCTTTTCCAAGTGATGATCTCGGCACGGGTCGGCGAGAACAGGGAAAGGAGAATTGCCGGGGCAAGCGGCGTCGCGATCAAACGTGGGACAGGGCGGGACATGCCGCCCATCATCCCGGAGGGGACGAATTTTCCGCAATACCACTTCGGACGTACTGACCATCGGGAAAGTGCGAATTCTCGGAAACGAAGAAGCCGCCGGTTGCCCGGCGGCTTCTCGTGTTATTGGCAAGTGTGCGTGTGAAATCTCGCGCTCCGGTGACGGCCCTCTATGGTTTTTGAAGGAGGGCCGTCATCAAAGCGATCGGTCACATGCGGAACTGCCATTGGGCGGAGGTATCCGCGTCGCGCCATGCGGGACGGCGGGCGATCGGATCCTGAAGGGTGCGGACGGCTTTGCGGCCACCCGTGGAAATGTGGTTCTCGGTTTCGAGAACGATCACGTCCAGACCCATGTAGTAGGTATCATGAAGCGTTACCACGGCATCCTCGCCGAAGACCTGCGCCAGATGCTCGGTGAGAAGCCCGGCTTCCTTCTGCCCTAGGAAAAGGAAAGCGGGCGTCTCATCATGATCGCACTTGGAGCGGATGAGTTCGGAGATGGCTTCGGTGTCCCAGGCGTCATTCATGACGAGCTGGTTCTCCGGAGTCGGAATGTCGGATAATCGTGTGTTGGGACTTCGCAGGTTCATATACGCTGTTTGGTGTAGGTGAGAGCAATTGCTCGCCATTCCTTAAGCAAACCCCATGCCAGCGGCCGCCGGCGCGTTGATTGCGGGCGGAAATTGAACTGATTCGGAAATCCGTAAAACTTCCGAATTCTAACGAAATCGTTGCTTGTCAGCGATCAAGGGCGGAGGTTCAAGTCCGCGAAATCCATGAAGTTTTTCCAGTCATAGAGCGTCAGATTGTGCTCTCCGGTGCGCAGGTGGTAGCCGACGCGGCCATCCTTGAGGGGTTTCTCGGGTTCGGGAAATTTCCGGGTGGTCACGGTTTCGAAGCCATAGAGGCGGTAAACCGGGCTGGCCTGGATGCAGGTGCGGAACTCTGAGGTCGGATCCGCCCAACCGTCTTTCGTGGCGCTGGCGATGTAGGCGGGACGCGGGGCGATGAGGCCGAGAAGCTGGTGCTGGTCGACCGGCAGCTCCGCTTCCTTGCCGTCGAACTTCTTGTAGTTCGCGGACAACCAGTGGGGGAAGACGCGGTTGATGTCCTTGATGCTTTCGCCCTTTTTATCGCGGGCGATGGCCGAACCGGTGGAACCCGAGTTGTTGGAGATGACCATGCCGAAACGCTGGTCCTGCGCACCCGCCCAGAGGGAGGTTTTGCCGCCACGCGAATGGCCGATCACCGCGACGCGTTTGGCATCGATGCGCGGCTCGGTTTCGAGATGGTCGAGGACGCGGGAAGCTCCCCACGCCCATGCGGCGATGCTGCCCCATGCATCCGGAGCGGGTGGGACGGAGTCGTATTGCGAGCGGATTCCATCGGCATAGCCGTCCTTTTTATCGATATCGACGTCACCGTAGTGAAAGCCGACGGCGGCATAGCCACGGGCGATGATTTCCCGGGCGGGGAAGAACTCGTTGGTGTTGTCCGGATCGAGAAGGTCGGGCCGGCGGTTGTTGATCAACAGGAACGCGGCGACCGGCTTTTCGACGCCGTTCGGAAGGACGACGACGGGACGGATGGTGCGCGGGCCCTTGGGTGTCGTGAACGTGATCTCGACGTGTTTGACGGTCGCTTTGCCATCGAACGCGTCCTTCGTTTCCTTGACGACCGTGGATTTGAAATCGGCGGGTTTGCCGATGGGCGCGATGCCGTAGATGTTTTCGCGGAACAGGCGGAGGGTTTCCCCGCGGAGGGAGCTTTCCCATTCCTCCTTGGTGGAGATGACGGTGCCGTCCTGTTTTTTCAAAGGATCCGGCAGAGGGATCTGCGCAAGGGACACCGAGGGCAGAAGGGCGAGCAACAGCAGGCGGATCGTGGAGAAAGCGGACATGTTTTTTTTGTGAACCGGGTGCTGGAAAGAGTTCGACGGGAGGAAGGGGAGATCTAGCTTTTTCTCATGAAGACGGCGTCGACGAAAGCGGAGTTGAAGGCCCTTGTGGAAACCGCGGAGGGTCCGCTGGTTCTGGTGCCGACGATGGGCGCGTTGCACGAGGGGCATCTCGCGTTGATCCGGAAGGCGAGGGAGATCGCGGGGCCGGAAGGGACCGTGGCGGTTTCGATTTTCGTGAATCCGATCCAATTTGACCGGGTGTCGGATCTCGAGGCGTATCCACGGCCGATGGAGAGCGATCTGGCCGCTTGCCGGGCGGAAGGGGTGGATCTGGTGTTCGCGCCGGGGGCGGGGGAAATGTATGCGGCGGACCGGTCGGTGACGGTCACCGAGTCGCGGCTTTCGAAGGATCTCTGCGGAGGAACGCGGCCGGGTCACTTTGATGGGGTTTGCACGGTGGTGCTGAAACTTTTCCTGCTGACGGGATGCGACGCGGCGGTTTTCGGTGAGAAGGATTTCCAACAGCTCGCCGTGATCAGGCGGATGGTCCGGGATCTCGATGTGCCGGTGGAAATCGTCGCCCACCCGACGGTCCGCGAGCCGGACGGCCTGGCGATGTCATCACGCAACGTGCGGCTGACGCCGGAACATAGGGCCGTTGCGCCGCATGTGCGGTGGGCTCTGGTGGCCGCGAGGAATTCCGGATCGAAGGAGGCGAAGGAGATTCTTCAAATGGCGCGTGACGAGATCCAGAAGTCGGATCTGGCGACGATCGACTATCTGGAACTCGTGGATTCCGAAACGTTGGAGCCGCTGGAAAGAGTCGAGCGTCCGGCGACGCTGGCAACCGCGGTTTTCTACGGCGATGTGAGATTGATCGATCACATCGCGATCGCACCGTAACAGTTCAGAGCGACCCTTCGGGGACGATCGGAGCCCGAGGCGGCGGATTCTTGGGATCGATGGGGTCCGGATCCCCCTGGAGGTAACCCTTAATCAGAAACCATATCGCGGTCGCGAGAATCAGCGAGAGCAGCTTCGCCACCCAGTTTTTCGGCATTGTCAGTTTCATTGGCCGGTTTGCGTGAAATGAAGAGTTCGTTGATCCGGTCGCGGAATTGTTTTTCGGTGAGATTGCGTTCGAGTTTGCCATCGATGCAGATGGAAATGCCGCCGGTTTCCTCGCTGACGACGACGGCGACGGCATCCGTTTCTTCCGTGAGGCCGATGGCGGCGCGGTGGCGCAGGCCGGTCGACCGGTCGTGCATCTCCCGCTGCGTGACAGGGAAAACACAGGCGGCGCCGGCGACACGGTCTTCGGCGATGATCAGGCCGCCATCATGCAGCGGTGCCTTCGGATGGAAGACTGCCATGGCAAGTTCCGGTGAGAATTTCGCGTCGAGGACCACGCCGGTATCGAGGTGCTTTTTCAGACTGATGCCCCGCTGGATCGCGAAGAGCGCGCCGATGCGTTTTTTGGAAAGGTTGATGACGGAGTCCGAAAACCTTTCGAACAGGACGGCGCGGCCTTTGTTGGTGAAGAAGGGATAGACGCGCTTGCTCCCGAGGCGGGCCAGCGCGTCACGGAGTTCGGGTTGGAAAATGATGAGCAGGGCGAGGGCGAGGACACCGGAGCCACGGGTGATCAGGAAGCCGACAACCTGGAAATCGAGAAGCTCGGAAATGAGGGTCAGGACAATGAGGATCGAACCCAATCCGATCAAAATCTGCGCCCCGCGGGTGTTTCGGAACGCCCGGTACATCTGGTAAACGCAGATGGTCAGGACGAGGATTTCAATGCCGTCCCGCCAGTGATTTTTTAGAAAATCCAACATGCCCTCTCACGAAACGTAAAGCGGGTGCGGCTTTCTGTCACTGATGAAAGCAGGATGGGGGACCCCGGATTCCTGAAAGTCATCCCTTGCCGGGCGGGCGCCCCTCGTTTTTACTCAGGCCATGCACGAGGAAATCACACTGACCCGCGAGGTACCCGCCATCCAGATCCCGAGCGGGGATTCGCTGGTGTTGCCGGCCGGAACGCCCGTTTTCATCACCCAGCGGCTGGGAGGCACTTTCACGGTGGCCACCTCACAGGGATTGGCCCGTATTTCCGCACAGGATTCCGATGCCCTGGGCATCGACATGGAAGAGGAGAAAAAGAAGCAGGCGGAAGCCGTCCGTCTGAAAGACGCCCCTCTCGAAGAACAGGTCTGGGCACAACTCAAGGGCGTCTACGATCCGGAGATCCCGGTGGACATCGTGAACCTCGGTCTGGTCTATGACTGCGTCATCGAGGAAGCCGACGGCAAGAAGACCGTTCTGGTGAAAATGACACTCACCGCTCCCGGTTGCGGCATGGGACCGGTCATCGCCGCCGATGCTCAGGCGAAAGTCATGACCATCGACGGCATCGACGACGCGAAAGTCGATCTCGTCTGGGACCCTGCCTGGAATCAGGAAATGATTTCCGAGGAAGGGAAGATGAAGCTCGGGATGATCTGAAACTTCAACGTGTAGCGGCGGTCTATGACCGTCGCTATTCGTAGATCCGATGAATCACCGACGGTCATAGACCGCCGCTGCATCATTTGAAGGTCTGGTCGATGTAGGCGATGATCGTGGGGAACGCGGCGTCGAGGACGTCCGCGGTTTCCTCGTAGGCGGCGCGTCCCATGCCGATCGGATCGGGCACGTCTTTTCCGGCTCCGCC
>DATLIO010000276.1:0-5477 GCA_035539355.1 Luteolibacter sp. | reverse complement strand
GCCCATCCAGGAAACGCTCCGCGACGCGCTCTACGCCGAGGAAGTGACCCGCGACTCCGAAACCGCCGCCCGGCAGTACGAGGAAATCCTTTCCCGCTACCGATCCCAGCGCGACTTCGCCGCCACCGCCCTCTTCCGCCTCGCCGAAGTCCGCCGCAAACAGAACCGCAAGGACGACGCCATCAAACTTTACCAGCAACTCATTACCGAGTTCCCATCTTCGGAAACGCACGTCGCGCTTTCGAAAGACAATCTCACTGCTTTAGGCATCGTTCCTCCAAGTAACGGCAACGCGCCTGCTGTCACTCCCGAAGTTGACATCGAGAATCAGGAACTCGCCCGCATCAAGGAACTCGAGAAAACCAGCCCCGACTTGGCTTCTGGCGCTGATCTAGTCGAACAAGCGATCAACCAGAATCATTTGCGAGTCATTAGCTACCTCTTGGAAAAGGGCTTCGATCCCAATCGCCCGCCTTCAAGTTCCCAGAACGGCTCCTTGCTGCAACAAGCGATTTATCGTGGGAATCTCGTCATCTGTGAAATGCTCATCAAAGCCGGTGCAAAAACCAACACGACAACCGGTGAACAGCCGTTGTCCACGGCTGTTACACGCGATTTCCCTGCCATCGTGGATCTTTTGATCCAACACGGAGCCGATGTGAACTTCCTGGATCCTGCCAGCAATGCTGACAACAGAGCCGTCCTCCTCATAGCGACAGAAGAAGGCAGAAAGAACATGGTCCGCAAACTTCTCGCTGCCAAAGCGGATCCGAACAAATCGAACCCTTCCCTCGGAATCACACCTCTTCACTCCGCAGTTGCCGGCAAAGATGTGGAACTCACGAAAATGCTCCTCGATGCCGGAGCGAACCCGTCGCTCGAAATCAACATCGAAGGAATGGCTGAAGGAACGGTCGGGCTGGCAGGAAAAACCTTCAAAGGCCCCGCCTCTTCCTTCGATATCGGCATCCAGATCAAGTCACCGGAGATCCTCAAGCTGCTGCTGCAGAAAGCCGATCAGCAAACCATCCAGAACGTCTTTGACCAGGTGGCTAAGTCGGATTGGGCCGATGGTGTGAAAGTTCTCATCGCAGCCGGAGTCGACATCAACAAAAGCCCCGACATGCCGTATCTCCTCAATGCGGTCGGCGAAGGTCGTCTCCAAATCGTGACCGCACTCCTCGAAGCCGGAGCCGATCCCAATGCCAAGAACCCGGGAATCATGGCCATCACTCCGCTGGATGCGGCCATGTTCGCAAAAGAGAACGGCCTTCAGATTACCGAGCTGCTCATCCAACATGGCGCGGTTCCCAATGAAGCCACGCTGAAAAGCCTCGCCGCAGGCGATCCCGATCAGATGCCGCGGCCCGACCTCGGTGTTCACGATCTTCTCAATCACCGTTTCCTGATCCCCCAATTGATCAAAAACAACGCGGTGACCCTTCTCTTCGGTGCTCCTTCCCGCGGAGCCATCGAACTTTCCAAATCCACCGGCAATCCCGGACAATCGCCCGCATCACTTCCATCGCTGCTGCTCGAAGGCGATCAATCGATCAAGTGGCGTGTTTTCAACGAAGGCGGCATCACCAAGAAATTCCCTTCCAACCTCACCATCTGGCGTCGTGGTGAAGATGGCCGCGAACAATCCGCCTCCGCATTCTGGAGCGGCTCACTGCATCATGATGAATTTCCTCCGCTCGAGTGGGGCGATGTGATCGAAGTGAGCTTCGATCTCGACCCGAAAGACCCACTCGTCCAGCACCCCTTCTCCATCTCCGAATGGCTTCCCGGTGACATCCTGTGGAATCTCCAGAAACACATCTCCTTCCCCATCAAAGTCACCATCGATGGCAAGGAACGCGAATACCAGATGCGCGGCGACCGGTTCCTCTTCGACCCCACCAACGGCGAAGTCCCGCTGAAGCCCGCACTGGAACTCGCCGCCCTCTTGACCAACGGCCGCTACGGCACCCCTTACGGAAATATTTCCTCACGCAACAGCCGCACCATCGCGAAAGGCAATGTCTTCGTTTCCCGCGACGGATGGCCCGACATCAAACTCAACTACCAGGCCAACGGCCTCGACGCCCTGTTCAAACTGAAATCCGGAGACCACCTGACCATTCCGCCCGTCACCTACAGGAACGACGACGAAAAGAAATATGAGGAAAAGGAAGCCATCGACCTGCGCCGCCACGAAATCCGGCTGCAGGCGAAGGATCTCCCCGCATCACGGGCATGGACGGCTTATCCCACCGGCCTTGATGAAAACGGCATCACCCTCGTTCAGGCGATTGCCGAGGTCCTGAGCTTCCGGGTTCGCGATACCCGCGAGCCCGAACCACTCATCCAACGATATGCCGAGCAACGTGCGAGAGCCTCCTCGATCGAGATCGGCGGCCCCCTCTGGAACAACCCCGACCTTTCAAAGATCGTCATCCGCCGTATCAAACCCTCCCCCGACAACAGCGAGGAAATCATCAACGTCGATCTCGCCAAAATCATCTCCCGCCCCGAGGCCGAAATCACGGTGGAGGATGCCCGCAAAGCGGACGTGATCCTCCGCGCGGGAGACATCGTCGAGATCCCGTTGCGCGCCGATGAAGAAGGAAAGGTCTGGACCGGCCTCTCGCCGGCGGAACGGTCCTTCTTCACGAAAGCCCTCGGCGGCAGGATCCAGGTGCGGAGCATGGAGCAGAACACCGTCGTTCATGACCTCATCTATTCCGCCGTCGATTTCATCCAGACCCCCGCAGGAAAGTTGCCGGTCGCGGCCGCCGATCATGACGAAGGATATTCCTCGATGACCGTCGCCTCCATGTTCGGCGCGAACGGCAAGATCACCCGCAATGGCCGGGAAATCCCTGACATGATTTTTCTCAGGAACGGAGATCAGGTCCAGATCGAGGGAAGGCCCGGCAGCCAGCGTCGTGCCATCATTTCCCCGAAACCTGTAGCCAACCCTCCGGCATTCATCCCTCAGCCTCCGCTTCCCGCCAAATGAAACGCCGCGAACCCTCATTCGCGCTGCTTTCGCTGACGGTGATCCTGCCGCTGCTCATGCTGGCGGTTCTCGCATGGCTCGGCACCCGCTCCCAGATGCGGGCGGCGATTGCGGACGCCAACACCGAAGCAAGGCTGATGGCCGAATCGGCCGCGGCGAATCTGCAGTCACAGCTCACATCCCGGATGCGGGCCGTTCCCGTGTTCGACGATCCTCCCCAACCGATCTCCACGAAAGAAACGTCCATCCCATCCGAAGAAGATGCATTGGAAGATCTCCGTCAGGCCCTCCTTCAGCAGGAGGAATCGTTCCTCCCCTCCGGACTCCCAAAGCGTGCCGTCGCCGCCATGCGCATCGTGGAAATGACGGGCAACGATTCCGATGCGGATAACGCGATCCGGATGGTGACCGAAGATTCTCCGTCCGTCCTGACATCGGTCATTCTGGAAAAAATCAACGAACGCTTTCCGGGCAAAGCCGACAACGCCGTGAAACAGTGGAGGAACTCCCTGCGAGCCCGTGAACTGCTCACCCAGGTTGACAGTCTCGACGCCAATGGAGAATGGATCGAGGACATCTGGTTCCGTCACCAACCGGATGGCATCCGCTATCTATCCCGCGAAGATTTCGAGGAAGGGGTCTCGAAAGTCCCTCCGGCCTATCAGCGATGGGCGGCGCTCGTCGTCACCCTCGTGGACAAAACCATTCGGGACGACCGACCTCCGCCCGACCCACAACATCCGCATGATTCACCCGAACAGGTGAACATCCTGCAACAAATGATCGCAAGCCAGCCCGTTCCGTTCGACGAATTGAATCTCAGGGTAAGCATCGTCCCCAAACGCCTCACCACCTATCTCTCGCTGGTGAAACTGCAGACCCGCTGGACCGCCGCATTGCTGGCCATTTCCATCATCGGTGCGGTTGCGGGGTTGTGGGTGATCCGCCGCGTCTACGAACGCGAACGGAAACTCAACGCGCTCAAAAGCGATTTCGTCGCCAGTGTTTCCCATGAACTCCGCGCCCCCATCGCTTCGATCCGCCTCATGGCCGATGCGCTTGAGGATGGAAAAATCCAACCGGGCACCGCCGGTGAATTCCATCGGCTGATCTCACGTGAAGGCGCGCGGCTTTCCACCCTCATCGAGAACGTCCTCGACTTCGCCCGCATCGAACAAGGCAGGAAGGAATGGCACCGTGAGGAAAGCGATCTGCGCAAGCTGATCCTCGATACGGTTTCATTGATGGAGCCGCTCGCTTCGGAAAAAGGCATTCGCCTTCAAACGGATCTTCCCGAGGAAGCCTCCGCCCTCATCGATCCCGATGCGATCCGCCAGGCGTTGGTCAACCTCATCGACAACGCGGTGAAGTTTTCCCCGAAGGATTCATCCGTGAAAATCTCACTCTCAGGAAACGAGATCCGCATCACCGACCAAGGCCCCGGCATTCCCAAAGCGGAACACGACCGCATCTTCGAAAAATTCCATCGTCTCGGCGGCGAGCTGCGTCGCGAGACCCAAGGCACCGGCATCGGACTGAGCCTCGTCAAAGCCATCGCCGAAGCCCACGGCGGATCGGTCGCCGTCGAAAGCGAACCGGACAAAGGCAGCACCTTCATCCTCACCCTTCCCAACGCATGAGACTGCTCATCATCGAAGACGAACTGCCGATGCGCACCGCGCTTGTGGAAACACTCGCCGCGGAAGGCTATCGCGTGAAAGCCGCCACCGATGGCATCAGCGGACTCGAGATCGCCTGCACGGAGAATTTCGATCTCATCCTGCTCGATGTCATGATGCCGGGACTCGATGGTTACGCCGTCTGCAAGGAACTCCGCAAACGCGGCCGCGACATGCCCGTGCTGATGCTCACCGCCAAAGGCCAGATCGACGACCGCGTCGACGGCCTCGACAGCGGGGCCGATGACTATCTCGTGAAACCTTTCAGCCTGAAAGAACTCCTCGCCCGCATCCGCGCGCTCATCCGCCGCCGCGAACGCGAACAGGCGGTTCCCGATCTGTTGAGAATCGGCTCATGCGAAATCGATTTCCGAAAGCCATCGATCCAACGGGACGGAAACGTCTCCACGCTTTCCGAAAAAGAAACCGGCATGCTCCGTTTGCTGGCGACCCATGCGGGCGAAACCGTCAGCCGTGAAAAATTCCTCGATGTCGTCTGGGGCTACAACGCGTTTCCCAGCACGCGGACCGTCGACAATTTCATCGCCGGACTGAGATCGAAGTTGGAACCGGATCCTTCGCAACCGAAACATCTGATCACGGTCAGAGGAACGGGCTATCGCCTTGAAATGTAGCGGCGGTCTATGACCGTCGGTAATTTCCGATCATGATCCAGCGACGGTCATAGACCGCCGCTACATCTTATCGCCGCTGGAAACTCTCCTCGTAAGGAACCTCCGCAGCCATCGCCCGATCCACTTTCAGCACCGGCTGCACGCCGTTCTTTTCCGTTG
>DATLIO010000275.1:0-8820 GCA_035539355.1 Luteolibacter sp. | reverse complement strand
GGACACACGGGGCAGGAGATATGGCACAGCTTCGGTGTCGCGCTGCATGGGGTTTGCTACACCTTCTATTTCATCACGGCCCAAGTGTTCATGGACCGTCGGGTCGATCCGGGGCTGCGCGGACAGGCACAAGGGTTGCTGTCCTTCGTGACGGGAGGACTCGGCCCGTTCGCGGGTGCGTGGATCTGCGGCTGGGCGCGCAGGACCTTCGTCCACGAAGGCGGCGGCTGGATGGAGTTCTGGGGCGTGCTCGCCTTGATGATCGCCGTTTGTTTCGTGATCTTCGCGTTGTTTTACAAAGGGATCGGTTCGGTGAAACCGAACGATGGTTCAGGCCAGCTCGCAGGCGAGCCGGATGGCGGCGATCATCGATGACGGATCGGCGAGGTTTTTTCCGGCGATGCCGAAAGCCGTTCCGTGATCGGGACTCGTGCGCGGCTTCGGCAGCCCGAGGGTGACGTTCACCGCGCTGTCGAAATCGAGCAGCTTGAGCGGGATGAGGCCTTGGTCGTGGTACATCGCGATCACCGCGTCGAAAGCTCCGCGGGCGGCGTCACGGAAGATCGCATCGGGAACGCCGGGGCCGTGGAAAGAAGCGGCGCCGGACAAGTTGAGCTCGGCGATCGCGGGTGAGATCACGGTCTGCTCCTCGGTTCCGAAAGCGCCGTTTTCGCCGGCGTGGGGATTGAGTCCGGCGACGGCGATCCGTGGAGATGGGTTGCCGCGCTTCCGGAGAAAGCCGGCGGTGAGGGAGCCGATGCGGATGATTTTTTCCGCGGTGAGCAGCGAAGGTATGTCGGCGAGCGGCTCATGGATCGTTGCCAGGCCGACAGTCAAAGTGGGGCCGGTGAGAAGCATGCCGAAGTCATGGACACCGAAAGCATCCGCGAAGAATTCCGTCTGGCCTGGAAATTCAAATCCGACGGATTGGAGCGCCTCTTTGGAAACGGGCGCGGTGGCCACGGCATCCGCAGTGCCTTCTTTCAGGCGTCGGGCGGATTCCTGCAGCGCTTCAAGCGCCGCGGCGGCGGAATGTTGGTCCGGCTTTCCCGGGGTGCCCGCATGGAGGTCGCCGACGACCTCGAAATCGAAGCCGGCGGGCAATTTCCCTGATCCGAGCGCTTTGGTGATGATCTCCGGGCCGATGCCCGCGGGATCGCCCGAAGTGATGAGAATGCGCGGCATGCGGAAGGTTTCCACGGGCGGGAAGGGATGCCAAGAGACGAAATTGAAAGTGCGCATGTCCGGGCTTGCGGCGGAAAGACGCCCGGATACCCTGCGCTTCATGTCGAACGTCCTGACGCGGGTTCTTGCTGTGGTTCTTGGCTGTATCTTTCTGACCCAGTGCGCGGGCACCGGCGGTTCCGGAAACATGGGCGGACCGACGGCGGAAGAGCGCAACGCGCAGATCGCGAACGAGCCGACCGGCGACTTTTTCTACGGCCGCCGTTATTACATCGAGAAGACCCGCTTCTGGGGATATCTCCGCAAACCGCGTCAGCCATGGAGCAAGGCGAAGCTGGTCGTGTTCCGCGAGGACCGCATGAAAAATCCCGACCGTCTTTCCGAAAGCGGCCCTCCGGGACAACGCTATGGGTTCGACCAGAACTACGAATACAAGATCCGTGGCAACTACACCGGCCGCCAGGTCTACGATCCGAACAGCAACCAGTTCCTTTCCGAGTTCATGCTCACCGGCTACGATGTGGTGAACAAAAACCCCGGTTGGATTTTCACTCCGGCGGATCGTTACGACCGTTTCAGGATCACCGTTCATCCACGGTGAGAACCGGCTGATCCATCCGATCGATGAAAGACAAAGGAATATCCCGGAACATCGGCAAAGGGTCGAGACCGTCTGAGAATGGACCGGGACTGGGCCATATCCAGCGGATGGCGGTGGGTGGTCCGGGGTCGGGGAGCCGCGGGGAAAGAAGACGCCGCCGCCATCAGACGGAAGCCGGGAAGTCCGGCGGGGAGCGTCAGCATCAGGGCAACCATTCGCTTCTGGTGAGATGGTCGATGGTCTTCGGATTCCTGGCGCTGGTGATCCTTGCGATGTTCGTGATGTTCTGGCTGAAGCCCTACCTTAAGGAGAGAAACGAGATCTCGGAAAGCTATGGCAAAGTTCTTTCGGTGATCGAAAAAGAGCCCGAGAACAAAATTCCCGGCGAGAAGGAGGCGATCTCCCTGACGAAGAAATCCCTCGCGGTGACCGATCCAAAGGATGTCGAGAAATTCATCCTGATCGATTCGAGCTCGCCCGAAGAGGTGGTCGAGTTCCTGAAGAAGGTGAAACAGGAAGACGGCGAAATCGCCCGTTATGATTGGGTGGCGCGTCTGGACACGACCCGTGAGGACATCAGCGGGGTGGCCGTCACTTTCAAAAAGGAGGGTCAATCCCGGAACCGGCTGGCACTTCTCATTCCTGATGAGGACGGCCGCTGGAAAATGGACTTCGCGGCCTTCGCCAGATCAACGACTCCGAGTTGGAGCGACCTGATGGAGGGCAAGGCGAACTCCGCCGTCGTCCGTGTCTATGTCGCGCCGGACCAATATTTCAACGGACCTTTCAAAGAGCAGGACGGCTGGCGTTGTTACGGCATCGCGTCGCCGGACATGCCTGATCTGTTCTACGGATACTGCCTCGCCGGCGGACCTCAGGACAAGGTGCTCGCCGCATTGCTGACGGATCGAAAAGGGGCCCGTGCGACGATCGGCATCGAAAGAACCGAAGGGGCCACGGACCGCCAGTTCCGGATCAAGCGGGTGCTGGCCGAGGACTGGGCGATCCGCGACACGCCTGCGGACGAAGCCGTGAAATGAAAAAAGCGCCGCTGTTTCCAGCGGCGCCCTTTTGAGAGAAGTGGATCAGTAGGACGATTCCACCCGTTGGGCGACGTCGCGGTAACCGTAGTCGACCTCGTAGATCTGCTTGAAGCTGTCGAGTGCCGATGGTTTGTCGCCGAGTTCCTCGTGGAGTACTCCCTTGTCGTAGAGGACTTCCTTCTTGGTGTTGTCCATGACGTGGAGATCCGCGAGCGCGTCGGAGAGCTGTTTGATCGCGAGGTCGAACATGCCCTTGGCCTTGAACGTGCGGGCCAGGGTGAGAAGGACCTTGGTGCGGATGTGCGGGTTGCGGGTTGCCTGCTGGAGATGGGGGATCGCGCCGCTGTAATCACCGGCGAGATAGAGCGCGGTGCCGAGTTCGAAACGGAGCTGCGGGTCGGTCGGGTTCTGTTCGACCCGCTTCTTGGCTTCATCGACCTGTTCGGCGATGCGTTCGGCTTTCCGGGCTTCGAGAGCGGCCTGGAGCTCTTCATTGGCAGGCTCGGCGGCGGCGGCGTCCTCGAGGGCCTTGAGGTCGCTGGCGGCGGCCCTGTCCTTCATTTCCCCGGCCTTGGTCGCAAGGGCGACGTCGCCGTTGCTGAGCGAGTGGGCCCAGCCGTAGAACGTGAGGGCATTGTGCCAGTCTTCCAATTGCTCGTAGATGCCGGCGAGATCCTTGACGGTTGCGAGGTTGTTGGGGTCCGCGTTGTACTTTTCAATGATGCGGTCGCGGCGTTCCTCAAGCTGCTCCCTGGTAAGGCCGGTGCGGGATTCCTTTTCCAGACTCTGGGCTTCCCCGGCGTTGCGCATCAGCGAGCGGATGTCGGATTTTTCATCCCATTTCTGCTTCATCATCGACGCTTTGGCCGAGGAGTCCTTGGCGCCTTTGATGGCGACCGAGTCGGCCGGCGAGTGTTTGACGATGTCGTTGTAAACCTCCGACGCCTGGAGGGGCTCGTTGCGGGAAAGGTAGTATTCCGCCAGTTTGTGGAGGAGCTTGGCATTTTCAGGATGACCTTTGCGGACCGTCTCAAGGGCGAACGCGGCGGTCTCATGGAAATCGATTTTCAGGCAGGTATCGAAAAGCAGGTCGTTGACCGCCTCGTTGTAAGGGTCGCTCTCGAGTTCCTTTTCAATCAAAGGAAGGGCGCCGAGCGGATCTTTTTTGGCGGCGCCGGAAATTTTCATGGTGCCGCCGCCGAACAGACCGCCGGATTTCTTTTTCACGCCGCCGGTGTGCTGGACCTCGACCTTGCGGAGGAGCTTGCGGCCGTCGATGAACCCGGGTTCATCCTTGAGAACGGCTTGCAACAAACTGATGGCGTAGGTCAGGTTCGAGGTCTGGACGGAAGTTAAGGCTTTCAGCCAAAGGGGTTTCAGGGTTGCTGAAAGGTCCTTTTCGGTGATCTCGGGCATGGTAGGGAAGGCTTCGGTTTTTTGGATGCCGGCACGATTGCGTGACGGAACGACTGGAAAATGGCCCGTGTCGTCTGGCTTGGCAAGCGTCCGGTTGACGGCCGTGAAATCGGCGGGGGAAAGGCCCGTATCTTTGGGATTGTGTCGCGGGCCTTTGATCGGTAGAATCCGCCCCACAGCGCGGTTTTTCCCTCCGCGGCTACCGTTCAGTACCAAACCTTCCCATATGCCTCCACGTCCCAAGTCACGTCGTCCTGCCGGTCGCGGCCGTAGTTTCGGTCCGCCGAAAAAGAGCCAGAAAGATGGGGAGGAAAAGGCGGTTGAGGTCGAAGGTGAAATTTCCTCCGTTCTCGCCGGCACGATGTTCCGGGTGAAACTGGAGAGCGGCCACGAGGTGCTCGCCCACATTTCCGGCAAGATGCGCAAACGGTTCATCCGCCTCGTGGTGGGTGACAAGGTGAAGATGGAAATGTCTCCGTACGACCTGACCAAGGCGCGGATCGTCTTCCGTTTGAGCTGATGAAAGCCGGGCCGCGAACAGCGGCCCGTTTTTTTTGCCCGGCGGCGCGGGGGATCAGAGATCCGCGTCGTTCTCGACCGCTTCGATGGCGGCGATGGCCTGGTTGGTCCGGCGTTCCACCGTGATCTGGCCGAGCAATTCACTCTGCCGGACGATGAACTGGTTCAACTTCATCAATTCGAGCACCGCGAGGAAGGTGACGATGACCTCCGCTTTCGTGGTGGCCGATTCGAAAAGGGTGTCGAAGCTCTGTGCCTGGCCCGGTTGGAACCGGCCGAGGAGAAACTCGATCTTGTCCGCGACGGTGTAGCGGTCGTCGATGATATCGCCGAAATCGTGGGATTCCTCGAAACGCTTGAGGACGTTCTGGAACGCGCGGAAGAGATCGAAGATCGAAACTTCGGCCAGCGGCGCGGTTTCCTCGACGGGGGCTTCGGGAGCGTCGGGCTGGTGGGCGAAACGGCCTTCCTGCTCGATTTCACGGAGACTGAGAAATCCGGCGGCGTCCTTGAATTTCTTGTACTCGATCAACTGGCGGATCAGCTCCCAGCGTGGATCGTCCTCTTCCGCGTCCTCTTCCGGAGGTTGGTCGGTCCTTGGAAGGAGCGTGCGGCTTTTCAGATACATCAGGTTCGCCGCCATGACGATGAACTCGGACGCGAGGTCGATGTTCAGCAATTTGAAGGTGTTGATGTAGTCGAGATACTGGCGGGTGATCCGTTCGATGGAGATCGAATGAATGTCCACCTCGTCCTTTTTGATCAGATAGAGGAGCAAATCCAAGGGGCCCTCGAAAATTTCCAGGCGGACTTTGTAGTCGGTTGCTTCCACGGACGGGGTGTTACGGCATCAATGTGACCGGAGCGAGGGAAAATTCCTCTCGCTTCTCGCAAAATCTCGGTACTCTCTAACGAGCGCAGATTTGCATCTATGGAACCGGAGAGAACGCAGAATTTCCACGATCGGCTGAACCAATGGGTCGCGAGTCAGGGGTTCTGGTTTCAGCTGAGATACTCGATGACGGGTAAAAGCGGGAGGGGTTCCGGTCTCTATCACTTCCTGCGGCTCACGGCGCGGGCAATGGTCTTCCTGCTGGTTCTCAGCGCCGTGGCGATGGTTTATCTGATCAAGCGGGTGGACACCGAATCGTTCCGGGAAAAATTCGAGGGACGGATCGTGAATGGCATCGAGGCCAGGGAAGGAAAGATGGAAGGTTTCCAGCGGGTGCAGGGGAAACTGTCGATTTCACGGTTTGCGGCGACAGGGAAAGAGAGTGCTTTCTTCACGGATGTGGACCTGCGGGATATCGGCTGCCGGATGGGGACTTTCGACGGTCTGATGAGCACGTGGAAACCGGGTGTCATCACGGCGGCGCGCATGGACATGAACCTGCGGGCGGGCACGCGCGGCGCGGATGAAGCCGCCAGGCTGGGTGACGTGCTTTTCAAAACCAGACCCGGGGTGGAAATCACCGGTTTCGATGTCGAGGAAGCGACGGTGGGCTGGGGGTATTCCGAGTTCAACCGCGGGCTGATCCGTGACAGCGAAATGAGGGCACGGAAACGGGAATCCGACTGGTGGTTCCAGTTCAAGGGAGGAACATTTTCCCAGAATTGGCTGAAGGGGCTCCAGATCGAGCACATCGAGATCGTTTGCGACGGCAATGGGCTCCGCTTTGAAAAAGGCATCCTGCGGAAAGGCAACGGCACGCTCGATCTCGCCGGATTGACGGTGAAGGGCAAGGAGCAGCCCGAAGTTTCCGGAGTCATCCGGATGAAGAACCTCTCGTTGGAAGGGATGCTTCCGGTGTCCGCCGAGAGCCTGCTGGAAGGATTCATTTCCGGGGAATTGAAGGTCTCCGGATCGACGAACCTGCAGGAAGGCATTTCCTTCGACGGCAGAATCGTCATGGGCGAAGGGGACGGGCTGATGATCCGTGATCGGGTCCCGCTGCTGAAGACGCTGCGGACGGTGGACGTTTTCAACAACTACCGGAGGGTGAATTTCCACACGGGATCGTTCCGCATGAAAACCGGTGGCGGACGGATGAGCATTTCGGATGTCGATCTGGCGGCGGGCGACCTGATGACGTTGGGCGGCAATCTCGTGGTGAGGCATCCCAGCAAGGAAGAGAAGATTCTGGCCGGAGATTCCGCGGAGCTTCCCGTTGTGGTGCCGGATAAGGATGAAACGGCGCAGGAGGTGGACTTCACCCTGAGACGGGCGGGCAAGGAAAGCCGGAAGAACGAGAACAAGGATGCCGGGGTGATGGGACGTTACGAGGTCCGCCAGGATGACCGGCGGTTCGCCCAGGAAACGGCCGCGAAGCTCGCGGAGTCCCTCCGCTATGAAGGGGAGTTCGAGATTTCCCTGCGGGCGGATGCTTTCGACCAATCACCTGCGCTCAAGGCAACCTACCCGAAAAACGAAGCGACGGGACGGATCCCGATGAAGGTCCCGATCGAAGGAACCCTGAGTGTCCTCACGCTGAAGCAGGCGGAGGAAATCTCCACCCAAGGGAAGCGCTGAAGCTCAGTCCGCGCGGGCCGCGGCAAGGCCGAGGCTGGCGTAGATCTCGCGGGTCGCGTGGCTCTTGATGAGCGTGTAGAAATGGATGCCATCGACTCCCTGGTCGAGCAGATGGGCACATTGCTGTGCGGCGTAATGGATGCCGACGCGCTCGACCGCCTGGGGATTTCCGTTCGCGCGATCGAGTGAGCGGAGGAGTTTGGCTGGATAGCGGGCGCCGGCGGCGAGTTCCGCCATGCGCTTCATGCCTTGCAGCGAAGTGATCGGCATGATGCCGGCGATGACCGGCACTTCGATGCCGATGTGTCTGCAGCGGTCGCGGAAGTCGAAGAAGTCGTGGTTGTCGAAAAACAGCTGCGTGCAGATGTAGTCCGCACCGGCGTCGATTTTCGCTTTCAGGTGGTCCAGCTCGTCGACACGGTTCGGTGTGGCGGGATGACCTTCCGGAAATCCGGCGACCCCGATTCCAAATCCGCGCGGATCGGGATGGATCCCCTTTTCATTGAAGCGCTTGATGAAGGCGACGAGGTCCGCGGCCTGTTTGAAATCGCCTTGCGACCAATCGTAGTTCGGTTGGTCGCGCGGTGGATCGCCACGGAGCGCGAGGATGTTTCCGACGCCGGCTTCGGCGTAGCGGACCAGGATCGCCTCGATGTCCGCTTCGGTGTGGCCGACGCAGGTGAGGTGGGGAACGGGAGGGATCGAGGTGGTCTGTTTGATCCGGACGACGAGATCGTGGGTCATCTCGCGGGTCGTGCCGCCCGCGCCATAGGTCACGGAGACGAAGGACGGATCGAGCGGTTCGAGATCGCGGATGGTCTGGTAAAGCTCTTCCCAGCCGGTCGAAGTGCGTGGAGGGAAAAACTCGAACGACAGCGATGGGGTCGGATTGGCAAGAATATCCCGGATGTGCATGGCGGAAAGCTTGGAAAAATAGACGACCGCGCGAAACTTTGGCGTCGCGCCGGAGTTTTCCATCTGTCACGCGTTTTGCACAGAAGCAAAAAGCGGCCCGCAAACTTTATGAAAACCATCCCAGTTTCGCTCCTGCTCGCCGGCCTGATGTTGCCGGCGGTCGTTGGTGCCCAGCCTGAAGGCGAACGTCCCGGCAAAGGTCCGCGCGATGGCCCCCGTGGTGAACGCGGCTTTGGAAAGGGCTGGAAGCAGGCGGATGCCGATAACGACGGCAGCGTCACCCAGGCCGAAATCATGGCCCTCCCGCGCATCCAGAAACTCGAGGAGGAGCGCCGGAGCCACATTTTCAACCGTCTCGACAAGAACGGCGACAAGCTGCTCAGCGGTGAGGAGCTTACGGCGATCGAGAAGCCGACGCATGACCGCCGGGAGGCGATGCAGCGTTTCCGGGAACTGGATTCCGACAACAGCGGCGGCGTCAGCCTTGAAGAACTGAAAGCCGGGGAACTTTTCAAAAAGCTGCCCGTGGAAAAACAGGAGGCGCTTTTCGCCCGGCTCGATACCGACAAGGACGGGCAGATCACCGTGAAGGATCGCCCCCCGGGCCCGCC
>DATLIO010000274.1:0-5261 GCA_035539355.1 Luteolibacter sp. | reverse complement strand
GTCCACGAGCGACGCGCTGAAGCTCTCCATCTCCGGGAAGCCTAGCAGTTCGATGCGGAGGCCGGGAGAAATGGATTCGGGTTGGCTGAGTTTCACCGACACGGCGCTTTTGCCATCGCGGATGAAGACCCGGCCGTCCGGAAACGAGCCGAGCACCGTGCCGGACATTTTCACCCGATGGCCGGTGCGCGCCGTCGGACGGAATGTCAGGAGGTTGCCTGCGGAAACCGTCGGCAGCTCTTCCATGGCGGGTGGTTCGGTGATGACCTCGATGTCGGCCGCGGAGCGTGGCCAGACATAGGGTTGGATGAGCTGGTATCGGTCGTTGATGCCGCCTGCGGACAGACCGGTGACCCGTATCTTGTGGTCGATCAGGAAATCGCCCGCGTAGTCGCTGAGCTGGATCTCGACGATCCGCGCTCCCATTGCCAGACGGATGGTCGTGCGGTCGCTCGCATCGATGCGGGTGGAACGGACGATGCCTTCGACGGTCACCCATTGGTAGTGATATCTCCCTGAGAGCAGATCGTCGTAGGACGCGTCGATCGCTTCCGGCATCGGACCGTGGCCGACGACCTTGAACGTCACTTTTTCGAGACCCGGGACATAAAGCCCCGAACGGGTGGTGCCGGTGACCTCGACGATGTCGCCGGGTTGGAAGCCCGTCTCGCCTTTGTGCCAGAAAAGCGCGCCGGCGGTCTCGTCCTGGAGAAAGACCGCATTGTTGTTGTCCTGGTAAATGAAGGTGCCCCGGAACCGGGCGGGACGATGCTCATCCGCTTCCTCCGGCGTGAGGGAACGGAGGTCGATCGCCTTGATCCACGGCGCCTCTTCCTGCGCCGCACACAAGGCGGCCAGGAGAAGGAGAATCGTGGAAAACAGACGCATCATTTGCCCGGTTGTTATCGCAGTGCGGCATGGAGCTGCGCCATGAGGCC
The DNA here is from genome assembly GCA_035539355.1 of Luteolibacter sp. GTDB lineage: Bacteria > Verrucomicrobiota > Verrucomicrobiia > Verrucomicrobiales > Akkermansiaceae > Luteolibacter. The sequence continues at coordinate 4,323 of DATLIO010000274.1, read as the reverse complement.
CATGCTCATCTGATAGATCACCCGGTAGTCCGACCGTTGCAGGCCTTCGCCTCCCCAGTTGGATTGGGAGGTGCCTTTGAGGAAGCCGTCCGGCGTCAGGTTGGCGACCAAGCCGCTCCACGCGCGTTCGGCGTTCGCGCGGCTGGATTCGGGAAGCCATCCGTGTTTCGCGCCGATGGCGAGGGCGGCGGCGATGCCCGCGCTGCCCCCCGCGTCGGGAGTCAGGTCGGTTTCATCGACGAACACGCTCCAGAGACCGCCCTTGAGCTGATACTTCTCGATCCATGCGGAAAGGCGGACGAACTCCTTTTTCGCTTCGGTGACATCGACGAAGCCATCGAGGACTTCGATGACGCGCGCCATCCCGAGGATCTGCCAGGTGATGCCACGGCACCAGTTGCGGTTGTCACCGGGGACGATGGTGCCGTCGGGCTGGGTCTTGGCGACGCGGGTGAAGGCGACTCCGTCGAAAAAGCGCTGCTGGCGCACCAGAAGCTGGACGACGGCGCGTTCGCCGAGAGCCTTGTCACCGCGTTGCTTTGCAAGGATCGCCATCGGATAGCCGACGGTGTAGGCGCCTTCGGACGTGGTGGTCTTGCCGTCGATGATGCAACCCTGGGCATCGTTCTTTTCCATCGACGCCCATTTCGCTTCGAGCGGACCGAATGACGGATGCTTCGGATCGACGACGGCCAGCGGAGCCCACGGCAACATGCTCTCGATGCCGCCGACGCGGTTGTCGTTCGCTTTGCCACGGGGATTCTCGTAGATGAACTGGCCGTCCTTCTTGAAGAAGAGCGAGAGATGCTGTTCGAGGGTCTTGCGGTAGTGCTGCTTTCCGGGGAGCAATGAAAGCTGGAGCAGGCCGTCGAGCGTGCAGCCTTCGCACCAGCCGAAATAACCGACGGTCGCGAGCGTTTCCATCCTGTCGAAATATTCGGCGACAGGATCGGTTTTGACGAGGGGCAGGAGATGCGGGGTGAGTTCCTTCGGTGTGGGTAGTTCTCCTTCGGAAACCCCGGTGATCACCCAGAGGACGACTTCGCCGAGGGTTTGGCGGAGACGGATGCCTTCCTTGATCGCGGCGGCGGCATCCTCCTTTGAGAGACGGAGCTCCGAAGGTTGGAAGGTTGATGCTTTCCGGATGTCGAATTGGCCGATCACCTTGCCGGAACCGATGAGCGAGACTTCGACGAGGTTCTGCATCTCGCTCGTGTCCATCAAGGCGATGCGGAGGCTGCAATCGGTCCCGGGGGCGGGCGTGTTTTCCCAGCGGATCTCAAGGGATGAATTTTCGGCGGTGCCGGGGATGCCCGCGACTTTCCATCCGAAGGACTCGCGCCGCTGGACGGATGACATCGAGGTGTGCGGCGAGGAGACGGAAGATGCCGTGAGATAGCGGACCGGGCTCTTTGGATCAGCCGCAAAAGCGAGGCGGGATGAAAGTGCGGAACCGATGAGAGCGGTCGACGAGACTTTGAGGAAACTACGGCGGTGAGTGGTCATGATGAAAAGCTGGAACCGGAGTTCCAACGGTTTATGGCAGGGATTTCCTGAGGATGGCGATGGTTTCTTTCTGGCGGTTCTCGACGAAGGCTTTTGCTTTCGCGGCTTTCTCTTTCGCCGCCGCCGGGTCTTTGGCGATGGCGAGAACGGCCGGGGTGAGACGGGGGATGTCTTCGGGGACGTCGAAATCGAAGAACCAATCGGTCAGGCCGATGTCCTTCCACATGATGCCTTTGGTGGTTTTTTCCAGCAGACGGCAGTAGATGGCGGGGACTCCGTTGCCGATGCACATGATCGGGCTGTGCATGTCGTTTCCGAAAAGTCCGGCGGAGCGGACGAAGGTGCTGACGGCCTCATCGGTGAGCCAGAAATTCTCGCGCCAGACGACTTTGGCTTTCACGTCATCGGGAAGCGGGTCCACGAGCATCTCCTTGCCGACCTCCATGTGGGTGGAGTCTTCGGGGCAGACGAGGATTTTCATGTCCGTCTGCCGGACGACGGCGATGATGGCTTCGCGGAGAGGAGCATGATCATGTTCCTTCATCTCTTCGTTGCGCTTGTGTTTCGCGGGATCGAAGGGGCGGCCCTTTTTGACTTTCCAATACGGGGCGCTGCGGAGGTTGGGGATGCAGCACATGAATTTGCCTTCGGTGAGGTCGTGCTGTTTGAGGAAAGCGATCGCGGCTTCGTCGTTGCGGAGATCGACACCGAAAGCACCATCGGGACCGAATTCGAGGACGGGGGATTTGACGCCGGCGTCCTTCGCGACCTTGAGCGAAGCGGAATCACGGGCGAAGACGAATGCGGCGCCATCGAGGAGTTCCTTCACTTCGGCGGTGAGGCCTTTGTGTCCCATCAGGCCCATGGCATAGTCGCCTTCCGCGGCGATACTGACTCCGTAGTAGCCGTAGGGTTTGCCGGTTTTCTTCCAGGCGGCGACATCTCCCGGAGCGCCGGGAAATGCGGCGGAACCGTGGAGGAAGAAGTCGCAGGTTTTCGTGATCCTGATCCGTTCCTCGGGATCGGGCGGGAGGATGTTGAGTTTCGGGAAGCGTTTGAGGATCATCTCACGGACGCCGCCGGAGATGTCACCGGGCCATAGGAAGATTTCGGCTTCGGGCAGATGCTTTTCAAGGATGGCGAGGATGCCCGGCGTATGGCCGATGTCGCCGATGTTCACGATCTGCCACGAATTGCGGAGGATGATGCGTGGGGCGCGTTTCTCCTGCGCGGCGGCGGGAATGGATGAGAGGATCAGCGTGGCGAGGAAGTGTCGGCGTTGCATGGTTGAAAGGTTCCCTGAGAGATGTCCCGTGCGGATCTTTTGTCACTGGGGGGTGAAGCGGATCGTGAGCCGTGCTTTGGCGGTGGCGGGAACATGCACTGACAGCTTCCTGAGATTGTCGTCCTGCCGCTGGGGTTCCGCGATTTCGACCGTGGTGACGGTGAAGGTGGCATCGGGAGGGGAAAGGATTTCCGCGTTCAGCGTGGCTTTCCCGCGTGAAAGGGTGGCGGTTCTTCCGGAAGCGGAAGCCTTGGCCTTGGTGTGCATCGACCAGAGGACCGGGGCGGGTTGCTTCAGGATGATCTCGTCGTCGATGACCGCGACGTTGCCCGGCAGGAGGGTGGCGGTGCGGTGGATTTTCTCCGCGGACGGATAGGCGGCGGTGAGATCGATGGTCGTGGAGGTGTCGCTGAAGGAGATGATTTCCGCGGCGGCCTCGGGCGATTGGTTTTCGCCTCCGATGACCAGCGTGTTCTGGCCTTCCGTACGAAGTCTGTAGTAGGTCCAGCGCTTCGCACCGAAATAGCCGGGCAACGTGTAAAGGTCGGCGCCGAGTTCTTCGGCGAAGCGCTGGCCGCCGTTTTCCAGGACGAACGTTCCGAGATCAAGGTGTCCGTGGTTGACCTTGTTGGAGCCGCCCTTGATGCCGAGCCATGTTCCGGCTTTGCCTTTCGCGGAATTGAGGACGGCGATGTTGGTGCCGGTGAACCGCCGGGAGAGCGGACGGTTTTCCAGCGCTTTGCCGGCTGCTTCGCCGCTGAACTCCGGGTTGAAGAAGACGAGGTGGAAGATGGACGGTTTTTCCGCGGCGACGATGCGCTCGGAGGCGTCGAAATCGGGACGGTTGAAATGGTCGGCGAGCCAGAACATGCAGGAGGCGGAGCTGGGAAGGATGCCGCCGTCGGCGAAATTGAAATTCATGCCCGAGGGGGCGATGAGATCGATGCGGAAGTTCCCGGTCTGCGAGAACCCGGGGCTGGCGGGGAGGTTCCAATCGGTGCCGAGCGCGCTTTCCAGGCAGGCGAGGCCGTAGATGGCGTAGGAAGTACCATAGTCCCAGTAGCCGGGACCTTCGGGCCATCCGCCGTCCGGAGCGTAATCGCGGTAGCCTTTCGGCAGGGAGGCTTTCGCGGCTTTGAGAATGGCGGCGGCGATTTCCGGATCGGTGTCGGCGACGGCGAGGGCGCCGGCGATCATGCCGTTGTTGCAGACGGAATTCCAGTTGTGGGTGACGCCGGGCCAGCCTTTGCCTTTCTCGTAAACCGCGAGACCGGGTTTGAGGCCCTTCTCGATGATCGCTTTGCGGATCGTTTCTTTTTCGGCCTCGGGGAGGACATCGAAGAGCCAGTCGTAGCCGAGGGCGAAGGCGAGCGTCATTTCCGCGGTGGAGAGGAAGCTCGCGGGGTTCCAGTCGGGGAAAGTGGCGGCTGCTGAAAGTTCTTCGCGGGCGCGGGCGGCGAAACCGGCGTCGCCGGTGAATCGATGTAGCGCGGCGAGGGTCGAGACGCGCTTGAGGACGGCCCGGCTTTCGT
>DATLIO010000273.1:0-7807 GCA_035539355.1 Luteolibacter sp. | reverse complement strand
ACATTAAGGAATACCTGACTAAGGTATCGCCCGTTAAGAGCTTTTTTCCGTGAAACGCCGCGAAGTCGAGATCATCCAGAAAGACGGACGCATCCTCGTGTATTTCGCGAAGGAGGTCTTCCCGCTCCCCCTTTCCTCGCTTGCCAAGGAAACCCGTTTCAACGCCACCGAACTGTGCACGAAACTCGGAGTCTCCGAGCGGCACCTCCGCCGGCTCTTCGAAGACGGGATCGGCATCGGCGCCAAGGAATGGCTTCGTCAGGAGCGCATGGTCGTCGCCCGCAATCTCCTGCGTGAAGGTTCGCCCATCAAGGAAGTCGCGACCCAACTCGGGTTTGCCAACTACAAGAACCTGAACCGCGAATTCCTCGCCTTCTACGGCGTCACTCCCTCCGATTACCAGCGGAAGGAACTGTCAGCACTCAAGGACGGCGCACCGATCTGAAATCATTCCGATCTTCATCGGATCCGTGAACGAAAACGGCCGCCACGAATGGCGGCCGTCGTTTTTGAAAGTGAGGAGGTCAGATCAGAAGCGGTGCTCCCAGGTGAGAACCAGCGCATGGTGTCTGGCTTCGTAGCGGCCGTTCACCAGTGCGTTGTCGGCGCCGCGGACGTCACGGTTCGAATATCCGAATTGATAGGCAAGCATCCAGTCGTTGCACTTGCCATTGCGGCCGATGCCGACGTTGAACCAGTGACGGTCCGCATCCGCGACACCCGGGTTGAAGTTGTCGTCCGGTTGGGCGCTCGTGTTGTAGTCATAGCCGGCTGCAAAAACCCAGCCGCCTTCGGTGGTGTAGGAAGCTCCCAGCTCGTAGATGAAGCAGGATTCCCATTCGAAAGGAACGCCGACACCGCCGCCGGGAAGCGAATCGGTCTGCAGGTCCAAAGTGTTGAGGTTGTCCCAATCCAACCACTCGATATTTGCTTCAATATTCCAGCCACGGGCCGGACGGAACGAATAGCCGATCGCCGCTTTCGCCGGGCTCATCCAATCGATTTCAGCGGAGCTGTCAGGAAGCAGGTTCGATTTGGTTTCCCCTTCAAGATCGAAGGTCGACTTGGTCGTGTAGGTCAGACCGAAAGCGTGCTTTTCCGAAGGTTTCCAGTGGATGCCGATATTTCCGGACACGCCATAACCGTCACCATAAAAGCGGATGTGATCTCCCGGAACGAGGCCGATCCCCTGTCCGAGCCGCAGGTCCGCGTAGTTCACCGAGAAGCCCGCGCCGATCGAAAGCTGGTCGTTGATTTTATAAGCAATCGATGTCGTCCCGCTGAGATAGGCCAAATGGGCCTCGTTGATCACGGTGCGGAAAGGAGTGTCGTTGCCCCAATCCGTGCCCAGTCCGAACGGACTGTTGAGGCCGAAGCCGAGGCTGATCTTGTCGGTGATCGGTCCCGCGATATAGATGTGGGGAGCGGCTTCCCATTGGGTTTGCGCGCGGTCGGATTGACCGTTCGTGAAAGCTTGGTTGCCGAGGCTGATCGTGGAAATGCCGATCCGGGATTCAAAACCTTCCAGCTGGGTAAGACCCGCCGGATTGTAGAAAACCGCCGAAGCGTTGTCCGCGGTCGCAACCACGGCACCGCCTTTGGCAGTGGCGAAGGCATCCTGGTTGGAGAAATAGTAACCGGCGGCGTAACTGTTGGCCGGCAGAAGACAAAGCAGTAAGGCGGTTTTTTGGGCGTGGTTCATGGGATCTGGCACGAAATCTAGCTATTAAGATTTCGTAATAGTCAAATTCTATTTAATATCAGCCCAATAAACTGGATATTCCCCCCTTCAGCGAAATCACTCGTGCTCGCTGAGATAGCGCTCGGCTTCGAGAGCCGCCGCACATCCCTGGCCGGCCGCGGTGATCGCCTGACGGTAGAAATGGTCCGCCACGTCGCCGGCCGCGAAAAGTCCGGCGGTCTTGGTCGAGGTGCGGCCCGGATTCTGCAGGATGTAGCCGTTCTCGTCCTTGTCGACGAGGTCGCCGAGGAACGCGCTGTTCGGCACGTGACCGATCGCCACGAAAACGCAGGCCACTTCGAGTTCGCTTTTCTCGCCGGTCACCAGGTTGGTCACTTCGACGGCGCGCATCTCGTTTTTGTCATCCGTCAGATATTCCGAAACCGCGGAGTTCCAGACCGGCTCGATCTTCGGATTCGCCAGCGCACGATCCGCCATGATTTTCGAGGCACGCAGCTCTTCACGGCGGTGGATCAGGTAGACCTTGCTCGCGAAACGGGTCAGGAAGCCCGCTTCCTCGCAAGCGCTGTCGCCGCCGCCGATCACGGCCACGGGAACGTCGCGGTAGAAAGCTCCGTCGCAGGTCGCGCAGGAGGTCAGGCCGTGGCCGATCAGGCTTTTCTCGTTCGGAAGACCCAGATGGCGCGGCGCCGCACCGGTGGCGATGATCACCGTTTTCGATTCGAAGGATTCCTCACCGGCTTTCAGCAGGAAGGTGCCATCGGCGCGCTTTTCGATCGATTCCACGCTCGCCCATGCGATCCGGGCGCCGAATTTCTCGGCCTGGCTCTGCATGTTCATCATCAGTTCCGGTCCCATGATGCCGGACGGGAAACCGGGGAAATTCTCCACCTCGGTGGTCGTGGTGAGTTGTCCGCCCGGTTGGGTTCCGGACAGAAGAAGCGGCGAAAGATTGGCCCGCCCGGTGTAGATGGCGGCGGTGTATCCGGCACATCCGGTGCCGATGATGATGACGTTTTCCATGATGCGAAGAAGCGCTGCGGCTCGCCCGAGTATTCGAGCCGATCCGATCCGCCGTCAACCCCTCAGGGCGCTCCCGGACCGGGAAAATGCGTTCCGGCGGACTAAAACGGCTCGTCATCCGCCCAACCGCGATCCTGGCCCACGACCCATTCCTCGATCATCCCCTGCGGGCAGTCGTCCAGAAACCGCGAAGGCCGCGTGATGATGTCCCCCGTGTAGGATTTCGGATTCATCATCGGATAGCTGAGATACAGTTCGTCCTTCGCCCGGGTCAGGGCGACGTAGAAAAGCCGGCGTTCCTCCTCCAGAGCCGCTTCATCGTCCATTTCAAGGATCCGTCCGTTCGGGAACTGCCCGTCGGTCAGCCAGATCAGGAACACGACCTTCCATTCGAGACCCTTCGCCTGGTGGATCGATGAAAGGGTCACCTTCTCGTCATCGATTTCGGATTTGTCGCCGCCCGGCTCGCCGTCGACGGAACCCATCAGGGACAGCTGCGCGAGAAACTCTTCGATGTCCTCAAAATTCCCGCCGTACTGCGAGAGCTGCTCGATGTCACTACGACGGTTGTCGTAGTTGTCGAAATTCGCCTTGAGATACTCGTCGTAGACACCTTCGAGCACGCTGAAAATCATGTCCGACGGTTTCGCGAAAACCCCGTCCGGGGTCAGTTCGTCCAGCGTGTAGCAGAGCTGTTCCCAATGCTTCGCCGCCTTCTTCGGAGCCTTGAACTTCAGCAACAGATCCGACCATCTCGGAGGCGGTTCCGCATTGGCGGCGAGGCCCGTTTTGAGCCACTCCTGCCAGAGCTTTTCCGCCACTCCGCCGCCGATGCCGGGAAGCAGCATGGTCAATCTCTTGAAACTCACTTCATCCCGCCGGTTGGTGACGAACCGCAGGAAAGCCGCCACATCCTTCACATGCGCCTGCTCGAAGAACCGCAGCCCGCTGGTGATCCCGAACGGAATGCCCCGCCGCGTCAGCTCCATCTGCACTTCGAGACTCTGGAAATGGGCCCGGTAAAGCACCGCCATCTCCTCGAGCTCGATGCCTTCGTCCCGCAGTTCGAGGATCCGCTGCGCGACGAACGCCGCCTGCGTGTTCGGGTCTTCCAGCGGGACGAGCGCGGGTTTCGCTCCCAGCGCCTCACGGGACGACCGCAGATCCTTGTCAAAGCGCGCGCGGTTGGCACGGATCGCCGCATTCGAAAGATCGAGGATCTCAGGCACGCTCCGGTAGTTCGTCTCGATCGTGAAAACCCTCGCGCCGGGGTATCGGCCGGTGAACCCGAGGATGTGCTCCATGTCCGCACCCCGCCACGAATAGATCGATTGCGCGTCATCACCCACGGCCATCAGGCTGTTGGTTTCACCGGCGAGCAGGTCGATCATCCGGCTCTGCACCGAGTTCGTGTCCTGATACTCATCCACCAGGATATGCCTGAACCGTTTCTGATAGAGCGCGAGGATGTCCGGCTTCTCCTCGAAAAGTGCGACCGTCTGGCCCAGCAGATCGTCGAAATCCATCGAGTTCGTCTGCTTCTTCTTCGCAATGAAGCCGTCGCGGACTTTCCCGATTTCCTCCAGCCAGTCGTAAAAGTAAGCGTATCGCTCGGCGATCACGTTCTCCAGCGTTTCGCCGGTGTTTTCCACCAGACTGAAGATCGTCGCCAGCACGTCCGCTTTCGGGAACCGGCGTTGCTTGGTGTCGATCTCGCAGGCGCCGATCACCGCGGTGAGCAGTGATTTCTGGTCGTCACGGTCCAGGATCGAGAAGGAACGCGTGAAGCCGATTTCCTCCGCATGGCGGCGGAGGATCCGGTTGCCGATGGAATGGAAGGTCCCCGCCCAGAGGTCCGACGTGTCGTGCGGAACCAGATCGCGCACCCGCTCGGTCATCTCCTTCGCCGCTTTGTTCGTGAACGTGAGCAGCAGGATCTGGCGGGAATCGATCGCATGATCGAGCAGCCAGGCCACGCGGTAGGTCAAGGTCCGCGTCTTTCCGGAACCCGCACCGGCGATCACCAGCGCCTTTCCCGGCGGCGAGGAAACAGCTTGGTACTGTTCTTCGTTGAGGGCCGCCACGTAATCAATTCCGGACGCGGAAGCCGGGGTGGAGCGGTGAATCGTGTATTGGCGGGCCATCGGGCGGCGCCAGCATGACACCGGGTGGCTGCCGGATCAATCCCCCGCTTTTCGGAAGAAAAAGGATCAGGCGCCCAAATAGGCTTCCTGCACCTGCGGGTTCGCCTTGAGTTCGGCGCTTGGTCCTTCGAGAAGGATTTTCCCGGTTTCCAGCACATAACCGTAGGAGGAAACGTCCAGGGCAAGGTTCGCGTTCTGCTCGACGAGCAGGATGGTCAGCCCCTGCTCACGGTTGATCTCCACGATGCGTTCGAAAATCGTCTTCACCAGCAACGGCGCGATCCCGAGCGATGGTTCGTCGAGCATCAGGAAACGCGGTTTCGACAAAAGCGCCCTGCCGATCGCCAGCATCTGCTGCTCTCCTCCGGAAAGCGTCCCCGCCGCCTGCGTCATCCGCTCCTTCAGCCGGGGAAACAGTCCGAAAACGTAGTCGGTCTGGGAAGCGATCCACTTCTTGTCCTTCTGCAGGTAGGCGCCCATCCGGAGGTTCTCGACCACGGTGAGGTTCGAAAAAACCATCCGTCCTTCCGGCACATGGCAAAGCCCCCGCGAGACGATCTTGTTCGCCGGCAGTTCGGAAATCTCCTCTCCGTCGTAAATGATCTTTCCGGTCGATTTCACGAGTCCCGACAACGCGCGGAGAGTCGTGGATTTCCCCGCTCCGTTCGCGCCGATCAACGTCACGATGCTCCCCTTCTCAACCTTCAGGCTGACACCGTGCAACGCCTTGATGGCTCCGTAGGAAACACTCAGATTTTCGACCTCAAGCATGGGCGGCTTCGATTGGGGTGGCGGCGGCACCAAGATAGGCTTCGATGACTTTCGGATGGCACTGGATTTCCTTCGGCGTGCCTTCGGCGATCTTGCGGCCGTATTCGAGGACGGCGATGCGCTGGCAGATGCCCATGACCACCTTCATGTCATGTTCCACCAGCAGCACGGCGAGCTGGTAACGCTCCTTGATGAAATGGATCAGATGCATCAGATCGTCTTTCTCCGACGGATTCATCCCGGCCGCCGGTTCGTCGAGAAGAAGCAGCTTCGGACGCGTCGCCAAGGCGCGGACGATCTCAAGCCGCCGTTGGTCGCCGTAGGGCAATGAAGTCGCTTCTTCATCGCGGTATTTGGCCAGACTGAAAATCTCCAGCAGTTCGAGCGCGTGCTTCTCCGTTTCCGCCTCGCACTTCTTCCATCCTTTGCCGCGCCAGAGGGCACCGAAGTATCCCTGCGGATTGTGAAGCCGTGCGGCGACGCGGATGTTGTCGAGCACGCTGAGCGATTTGAAGAGCCGGATGTTCTGGAAGGTCCGGGCGATGCCAAGGTCCGCGAGTTTGCTCGGTTTGACTTTCCGGGTGCAGTTGCCCTCGAATTTGATGCAGCCGGACGTCGGTTGGTAGACGCCGGTGATCATGTTGAACGCGGTGGTTTTCCCCGCACCGTTCGGTCCGATGAGACCGACCAGTTCCCCGGCATTCACGCTCAGATTGAGTTCGGAAACAGCCGTCAGACCGCCGAATTTGATCGTCGCGTTTTCGAGTTCGAGAAGCGGCGTGCTCATGAAACCTTGCGGCGCTTGAGGTTGAACGAAAACAGACCTTCGGGACGCAGCAACATCAGCAGGATGATGAGCAGCGCGTAGACGATCATGCGGTAGTCCGAGAAATCCCGGAGAAACTCCGGCATCACGGTCAGAAGGATCGCGGCGGCCACCACGCCAAGTGTCCTGCCCATGCCTCCGAGGATGACCATCACGACGATGTCGATCGACTTCAGCCAGTCGAAACCTGTCGGCGAGAGGAACTGCTTGTGGTGGGCGTAAAGTCCGCCGGCGATGCCCGCGAAAAACGCGCCGGTGACGAAGGCGGTCACCTTGGTCCGGGTGGTGTTCACACCGTTCGATTCGGCGGCGATCTCATCGTCGTGCACCGCGATGAATCCGCGGCCGTAGGTTGAATTCACCAACGCGGTGATCGCATAGATCGTCACCGCCGCCAGACCGAAGGTCCAGCCGAGCGTCGTCAGTTTCGGAATCCCCTTCAGACCGCTCGCCGCGCCGACGGCTTCCGTGTTCTGCGCGACCACCCGGATGATTTCACCGAATCCAAGCGTCACGATCGCCAGATAGTCACCGCGCAAACGGAGCGACGGCACGCCCACGAGCAATCCGACCAGTGCTGCCAGCAGTCCGCCGGCGGCGAGGGAGAGCGGAAAGTACCAGATCGATGTCACGATGGACGGACTGACCGACAGAGAGATCCATGCCGAGAAATATCCGCCCACGGCCATGAAACCGGCGTGTCCCAGACTGAACTGTCCGGTGTGGCCGTTGATCAGGTTGAGGCTGGTCGCAAGGATGATCGCGATCCCCACGTCGATCACCACTCCGAGGTAGTAGCGGTTGAACTGCGGGGTCAGATAGGAAGCGAGGATCGCCAGCACGATGCCAACGAACAGCCAGCGTTTTGCTCCGGGAAAAGGCATCAGACTTTCTCGACGGTGGACCGGCCAAGCAGACCGGCGGGTTTGAAAAGGAGGATCAGGATCAGGATCCCGAAGGCGATCGCATCCCGGTAGTTCGACAGGCCGGGAATGCCTCCGACGAAAGTTTCAAGAAGACCGATGATCAGACCGCCGAGAACCGCACCCGGCAGATTGCCGATGCCACCGAGCACCGCGGCGATGAACGCCCGCAGGCCGGGCTGTACCCCCATCAGCGGCTCGATCCCCGGTGCCTTGATCGCATAGAGGATGCCCGCGATCGCCGCCAACGCGGAACCGAGACCGAAGGTGAACGAAATGATCCGGTTGACCGGCACACCCATCAGCAGCGCCGCCTGCTGGCTGTGCGATACCGCACGCATCGCCGTGCCGACCCGTGTTTTCTGGACGATATACCACATCGCGACCAGCAGCACGATCGTCACACCGATCATCAGCA
>DATLIO010000272.1:0-1605 GCA_035539355.1 Luteolibacter sp. | reverse complement strand
TCGATGGTGAGGTAGGTGTTCGAAAGGTCGTTGTGCGGACGATCGGTGCCGGCCCCGTAGCCGATGCCACCATCGCCGGGATCGTCGGTTTTACCTTTTTCTCCCTTATCCCATTGGTTGCCGATGAGGTGTTTGCGGGCTTTGACGATGGCCGGCGCGTATTCCTTGTTGTTGGCGGCGGCGAGCGCGGTGAGCGAGGTGGCGGTGTTGTAGGTGGAGAGGCCGCGGTTGTAGATGCCGCCGTCTTCCTTCTGCTGGGCGAGAAGCCAGTCGAAGCCCTTGCGGATGTTCGGGGAAAGCGGGGCCTTGCGATCGGTGTTAGGGTCGCGGACGGCGGCGTTCAATGCGAGCGCGGTGAAGGCGGGGAGCTCGCCGTCGTCCCAGTTGCCTTCGGGCTTCTGCAGTTTCGCGAGGTAGTCGTTTCCGCGGGCGATGGCCTGGCGGAGTTCCTGGCGGAGCGATTCGTAACGGTTGAGTTTTCCATTCAGCGTATCGGTCGCCGCGGAGGCGAAGCCGGTGAGCGCGATGACAAGGGCGGCGGTCAGTTTCATGGCTTTTCGGATGGGAAAGGAGAGATGATGACAGTGACGGGAGAATCGAGCGCGGGGACGCGTTTCGGGTAAACGAACCATACGGTGTCGTCCTGGTTGTCTTTTCCAGGGTAGTTGATGAGCGCGCTGCGGGAAAGGTAGATGGCGGCGATGTCACCGGTGGTCTCCGCCTGGAATTTGCCGTCGGTGATTTCCGATCCGCCGTAGACCCATGGACCGGCCGGCATGGCCGATCCGGTGGACGCGTGCTGGACCCATTCGTTGATGGGGACCTTGCGGAGGTTTTCACCGTCCTTCCACTCGACCTCGATCTTGATGCGCGCGGCTTCCTTCACCTCATCGGGGACGGCGGGGAATTTCGCGGTCGGATCGTCGGGTGATGATGGCTCGGCGTAGAGCTCGGCCGAAGGTTTGTAGCGGAGCAGGTTGAACGCGACGTTGAGGTCGGTCGCGGAGATCTCGGTCTTGAGGAGCGATTCGTGGACCTTGCCGTTCTTGTGGACGATGAGGAACTCAAGGAGGTCCTTGTTCATGTTGACGCTCGCCGGGAAACGGATCTCGCGGGTCTTCGAGTCGAAGGTGATCGTGCCGATCTTGTAGCGGGTGTCGTCGAGTTTCTCGACGGACGGTTTCACTTCCGCGGCTTCCTGGGCGAAGGCGGCGGTCAGGCACGCCGCGAGAAGCACGAGCGGCCTGAGGAATCTCATGGGTCGATGGTGTTGAGGGATTTCCCGAACTCGCGCCAGGACAGGCGGGTGATATTGGATTGCAGCGCCTGCAGCGGGGTTTCACCGGGCAGCGGATCCGACGGAGCGGTGAGTTTCACCGACCGTTTGATGTGGCTGGAGATGAGCTGGAAGGCGATCTTGTAAACCTCATCCGCGAGCACTTCGGTTTTATCGACGGTGAACGAGAGCACGTCGGTGGAGAGCGAGTCCTTGGCGGGGCCGGAGAGCCAGAGTGCCACGGGGATCGGGCCTTTTGAATTGATGCGTTTGCCGACGGCGAGATCGGAAGAGACCTTGAGGACACCGGAGGAGGAGAGTGTCAGTTC
>DATLIO010000271.1:0-4289 GCA_035539355.1 Luteolibacter sp. | reverse complement strand
CACCGGCGCGGCGAAAGGCCTCGTCTCAAGCACCCGTGAGCCGGTTCTCAACAAAGCCTCCGCGCCCTTCCGGCAGCGTTCGTACTCGGAAACGTCGAGCAGCTCCGCGAGCTTGAGCAGATTTTCCGCGGCGACATGATTCGGCGATGGCTCGGCACCGTCGTAGTCCTCCCGGATCGCCAGCAAGGTCTCGCCTCCCAGGCCCGCACGCATCACGTAACCCGCGTGCTCCGAGTCCCAGAACTTCCGGTCCATGACCCATTGGAGTTCCGCCGCCCAGTCGAGCCATCCTCCTTTCGGACGCACCCCATGCAGTTCGATCAGGCCTGAAATCAGAAACGCGTGATCGGCCGGGAAACCTTCCACATTCCCACGCTTCTTCCGGAAACTGCGGAACAGCGTTTCGCCGTCCCACAGGTTCGACATCAGGAACAGGGCCGCGTTTTCAGCGGCGACGATGAGATCCTCCCGATCCAGCACGCGTCCGCCTCGCGCCAACGCTCCGATCGCCAGACCGTTCCACGCCGTCACGATCTTGTCATCGCGATGCGGCAGCGGTCGCTTTCTCCGCGCGGCGAGGAGAACCGACTTCGCGGCATCGAGGCGCTCACGAATCTCCTCTTCCGGGCAATCGAACATTTCCGCCAACGCGTCATCGCGCATCGCTCGGAACAACGTGTTCTGCATTTCAAGCTCTCCATGCGGATCACTTTCCGGCCTCGCGTTGCCCTCCGCGGCCACACCGTAGGCCGCTGAGAAAATCGCGGCGTCACGCGGATCGAGCAGCCGGTAGATTTCCTCCGCTTCCCATGTCCAGTATGCCCCCTCGCGTTTGTGATCCGCATTTTCATCCGGCAGACTGTCCGCATCCTCCGCGGCATGGAACGCACCGCCTTCGTCGCGGAGATCATCGAGCAGGTATCGGAAAATCCCTTCGGCGGCTTCCTTGAAATCGTCGTCACCGGAAATCTGCCAGGCATCGAGATAAGCCATCGCGAGCTGCGCCTGGTCATAAAGCATCTTTTCGTAATGCGGCACGTGCCAATAGCGGTCGACCGAGTAACGATGGAATCCGCCGGCCAGATGATCGTGCATGCCGCCGGCCGCCATCGCCTTCAATGTCCGCAGACTCATTTCCTGCGCCATCGCATGTTCCTCTGACTTCGAAGGAAACCGCGCCGCGATCTGCATCAAGGTCCGCACGATGACCGGACGTGGAAATTTCGGAGCACCGCCGAAACCACCGAGCTTCGGATCGAACATCCGCTCGCACTCGTCGAGATAATCGCCGAAGACCTTTTCACCGGGAACACCCCGCAGCGTCGCGGTCGACGCCGCTTCCTTCCGAAGGTGCTCCATCACCTTTTCCGCGCCGTCCTGCAGCCGTTTCCGGTCGTCCCGCCACAGACGTCCGATCTCATGACATAACTTCGGAAAGCCGACACGCCCGTGCTTGTCTTCGGGCGGAAAGTAGGTGCCGCCCACCACCGGTTTGCCTTCGGGCGTCAACCACACGCTCATCGGCCATCCACCCTGTCCCGTCGTCGCCTGCACGAACGCCATGTAGAGCCCGTCGATGTCCGGACGCTCCTCGCGATCGACTTTCACGTTCACGAAATGATGGTTCATCACTTCGGCGATCCGTTCGTTCTCGAAACTCTCGTGCTCCATCACGTGGCACCAATGGCACGTCGAGTAACCCACCGAGAGGAACACCAGCTTCCCCTTTTCCTTCGCTTCCGCGAACGCATCCTCACCCCACGGCCGCCAATCGACGGGATTGTGGGCGTGCTGGAGAAGATACGGCGAGGTCTGGTCGATCAGCGCGTTGGGCATGCGCCGGAACCTAACGCCGGTTCAAGGCGGCAGCAACATTTGCGGCGAAGCCTCGCGCTTCGGCTGCTGGCCGTGACGGAACAGCTCGTCCATCTTGTCGAGATACTCCGAAAGCGGATCGTTGCGGCGGTGGGTCCGCTCCTGCAGGCCATCCTTCAGGCGGAGGTAATCATCGAACGCGCCGCTCGTCTCGCGGGCACGGGTGATCTCGAACCAATCCATGTAATCCCTCGCGCGCTCGGCTTTCGCGATCATCAGGGACCGCGAGGCGGAAAGCTCCGCCAGCTTCGCATCCACGTCCTTGGTTTTGCCCTGTTCCACCGAAGCCAGCACCGCCTGGTATTCCGCGATCGCCGGATAGTACGAAGGGAAACAACGGTAGCTGAGACGGGTCAACGCATCCTGCGCCGGCCTCACGGCTTCGATCTTTTCGATGGGTTTCAATTCCGCCAGCTCGGCCCATGCGGAAAGGGGCTTTTCCTCCACCCCCTTTTCGACGCTCCGCACATGCAGCTTGAGCACATCGTTCAACTCGGTCTCGGTTTCAGAAACCGAAAGCCGTTCCGACAACGGCGCGGTGCCCTTGCTGGCCATCTGCAGCATCCACCACTTCGCAAGGCTCGCTTCCGATAGGTTCAATTCAGGGAAGTGCTTTCTCAACAACGCAGGCATGTCGCCTTCGAAGAGACTGACTTCGGAAAGAAAATTGCGGAACCCTTCCTTGCCCTGCGGCTGCTCGAGCAACGCCATGACCAACGCGCCGGAAGACACCCGGAAACCGAGCCGCATCGCCGCATCCATCTGGTCGCGGGATTGGTCGGTCTCCTTGAAAAGGTCGTTCATGTTGTAGATCCCGCCGCGTTTGAAGAGCGCTTCATACGCGCGGCGATCCCCGTTGCCAGCGCGCCAGACGGCGGCTTCGCGCAAACCGTCGACGAGCCACGGAGTCACCGTCGACGAACGTTCGATCCCATCCGGCTTCACATTCCGGAGCGTGCGTTCATGGATCAACGCCGCGGTCAGGACACCCGCCAGCTTCTCCCGTTCAATGCCGCGGCCGAGATGGACGAACACCTGCAGCTGATACGCGGTGTCGTCGAAAAACAGCTTCATCGCGATCGGATTCGGCGGTGACGGATCGCCGGGTTTGCCGACCAGGATCACCCGGATGGGAACCTTCACGTCCTCCTCCGCTTTCTGATCGGTGAGAGCCCGCAACGCATCCCTGGCTTCGTCCGCCAGCAGAACCACGGTCCCCCGCAACCCCGCATCGCCGCCCGTCACGCGGAATTGTTTCGTCCGGCTCACGGATTCACCCGCTGCGGCATTTTCACCCTCCACCACGACGGATGCCCGCGGGGCTTCCTGCGCAAGCACGGAAGCCGCGGCGAGAAGCGAGAGGATGACGGGCAGCTTCATCAGAATGTTCCGGGTGACAGCGCGTTTCTCTCCATCGACTCACGCGGATCGAGGATCAACGAACCGTCCTCGATGATGACGCGGTTCATGTTCTGGATTCCGTTTTCAGCTTCCTTGGAAAATTCACGGCCGATCTTTTCGAACGAAGGACGGAGCAGGATCAGGAAACCCTGGGGCACGACCAGCTTGCCGACCCGGCCGCCTTTTTTCAGCTTGGGAAAACTGTCGGAAAACGGCCCGCCATCGAGATGGATCTGGGTGAGCACGCCGCCGCTTTCCTCCGTTTTCTCGATCCGCAGGAACATCGACGTCGTGAACGGCCGGCCATAGACCGAGCGTTCGAGGATCACCTCCGCGCGATCCTTGTCCAACCGCACGGCGATGCCTTCGAGCTTCACCTTGTCCGCGAGCAAGCCGCCCTGCTTGAGAGCGAGCGTGCGTTTGAGCCAACCATTCAGATCGGCTTCGGAGATCTTCACTTCGTAGCCACCCCGCTGGACCGCTTCAGACACGGCCTGGCTGAGATCCCGTCCCGCCGGATTCGCGGCCATTCCGTAACCTTTGATGTCGGTGAGGTCCTGCGCCTGGGACGCGAAATACAACGCGACTCCCAGCGCGAGCGCCGTCAGGAAAAGGAACGAGGAAACGAGTCTCGCCAGGCATCCGCGCTTGGCGGGTTTTGATTCTTCGGACATCGGATTTTCGGAGGGATGAAGTGGGGCCGGTCAATCCGCTTTCGGAGCAGGCGAAGGAGCCGGAGCCGCCGGAGCGGATTCCGTTTTCGGCGGTGAGGAATTTCCCCCGCCATCGGCTTTCGCACCCGCCTGGTAGGAAGACGAACGGTAATCGGTCTGGTAAAAACCGGCGCCTTTGAAAATCAGGCCGGCACCCGTTCCGAGCAGCCGTTTCACCTTTCCGTCGCACCCTTCCTGCGGGCAATCCTCGAGTTTCGCATCCTTCATGCTTTGGAAGAACTCGAAGCGGTGACCGCATTTTTCGCATTGGTAATCGTACGTCGGCATAAAATTGAAATA
>DATLIO010000270.1:0-5040 GCA_035539355.1 Luteolibacter sp. | reverse complement strand
ATTTGCGATAACTTCAGGAACCGACGGAAAGTTCCGTGCCCTATTGATTCAACCGGAGAACCGCCATGACGATCGACAGCAGCCCCACACTCGCCGCTCTGATCGAGGCCTACGAAAACTCGATCGTTTTCGAAGAGTCGGCCCCCAATGCCTTCAGGGTTGCGAAGACCTTCACCCGGATGCGGTGGTCCAACGGAGGGATCGTCCTCCTCGGAGTCCGGGACGACGGCTACATCGTCGGGGTCGCCTCTGAAGACCTCGGGGATATTTACGAGCGGTTCGATCAGTTGTGCCGCGATCTGACGCCCACCCGGATCGAATTGGGAACTTTGATGGTCGGGGACAAAATCGTGGTGTTCATGGTGTTCAATACCATCCCCCGGAATCTGGCTCCCTTGCAAAGCTACTCGTCGTCGATCACCAACACGCGGTTCATCTGATCGCCCGGACTTTCCTCTACTCGTCCTCCAGATGTTCGATGGCCCATCGGATTTCGGAGATCCTCAAAGGAAGCGTTCCCCAGCCGGGATTATCCACAAGGTCTTCGAGGTCCTGGACGATTTTGTTCCGCCTCTCGTCAGCCTTTCCCGCCAGCTCCAGTTGCTCCAGGACCTCGATGCAATAGGAGGCGCAATTGACGGGAGAATTCGGCCATTTGACCAGGCTCAGCTCACGAAGCAGGGAAGGGCGGACTTCGGCGAAAGATTTCACGACCCGTTTTCCAAAACTCCGCTGATCCCGTCAAGGGGCTCTCGTTCAAAAGCTGCAGCTTGTTGGTAAGTTCTGGACGTGAGTGAGAATGCCAGGATGGCAGCCAGATCCCAGGTTTCACCGGAGCGTCCTTTGTGGGAGGATCGCCAGGCAATGCATGGAATCATCTTGAGGTTTTCGAATGGTTTGGGACCGTGCCCGGGATGAAAAAGTTACTTTCACCCGTCATCGTTGCTCTCGCTTTCACCGGAGCATCCTGGGCGCAACCGGAGACGGCCAAGGATACGGGTGGCCAGTCCCCCGTGAGAACAGGCGAAACGTACAAGTTTGGTTTCATCAATCCCAAATCCGATCCTCCTGATACGAGCTACAAGGTTCTCCGGATCCTCAAAGATCCGTGGATCGAAGTGGAGAAATCCTATTCAAGCATCGTTTATGACGGAACAACAAGAACTGCCAGGACTGACAGCATCCGCCTTGTTTTTGTCCTCAATCTCACAACGGTGGAAACCATCTTTCCCTGGAGAGAGCCTGTCATCCCACAAAAGGAATCCAAGTAGGCTTCTCCGCCCCGGCAGGCATCGGACGCGTTGTGCCATGAGGGATCCGGTCCCTGCCGACGTGATCGTCATGAGCCTCCATTGACCGGCGAACAGGCTTGCCCGCCGCTTTCACGGAGGTCTAGTATCCGCCACCGCGATGCACCGCAGGGTGCGAATCGTGGAGATTCTTTTCAGGGCCTGTAGCTCAGCGGTCAGAGCAGGGGACTCATAATCCTTTGGTCGTGGGTTCAAACCCCACCGGGCCCACTTTTGATCGCCGGGCCGGACCGGTGTGGTATCGCCTTGCCGTTCCGGACGAATTCGGATAGTCAGGCGAAAAGCCGCTTGGTTTGTCCACGCGTGGTATTCCTCCCTTCCTCCCGGTATGAAAATGAATCGTTCCACTTTGCTTTTCCTTCCGACGATCGCTGCGGCGCTCGCGTCCGGGCAGGCGATGGCGGCCGTTTCCTACTTGGATCCATTCACGGACGGGGTTCTGCGGGGGGGGGCGGACAACAGCGGCATTAACTGGTATGACCGGAGCGCCAGTTCGACGATCGCCGCTTTCAGTGACAACGGAGCCGGCACGTTGAATTCCTCGACGCTGCGCTTTTCCACCTCGATCGGCAACCGGGGATTCGTCGGCGTGCTGACGGGTGGCGCGATCACTTTGGGCGCTCCCGGCGACTTCATCACGCTGAGCTTTTCTTTCCGTGTGGGCGGCACGATCGCCAATTCCGCACAAGGTTTCACCTACGGTCTGTACAGTTCGAACGGCACGTCCATCACGGGGGATGATACGGTGGATTCGGACAACGACCGGGGTTATCGCGGTCAGTTCGCGACCGGTACGACCGCTTCCGTGGGCATTGTGAAGGAGGACAACAGCGCCGCGGGTGGACTGGGAACCGGAACCGGCACTGAAAGTGCGGCCGTGGGCATGAGCAGCTCGACGCCGGTGGCCATCGGCACCAATGATCCGCACACCGCATCCATCACGCTGACCTACAACTCCGCCACGGACCTGGGGATCACCCTGATGTTCGACAACGCGACGGTGGCGCAGGGGACGAGTACGGTGCCTTACCTTTCTTTCGATGAGGTGGTGTTCGCCCAAGGTGGGAACAACAGCCTTGTGATCGACAACGTTTCCGTCACCTCCAATGTGCCGGAGCCCGGCTCGGCGGCGCTATTGCTGGTGGCGGTGGCGGGATTCGCGGCGCGGCGGAACCGGCGTGCCTGAGGCGTCATTCCACGGCGTGGGAAAACCGGATGCTCAGATCCCGGCGGGACCGCGTTTCTTGTCGTCGGGAGCGGTGTTGGATTCCCTTGTCAGGTTTGCGATGTCGCTCCTGAGAAGTTCGTCGAGCGAGCGGACGGCTTCCTTCGCCACGTTGGCGAATTCCCTGTCATCCGCGTCGCGGTGGGCGGCCATTGTGCGGACCATTTCCTCGTCACGCCGGAAATAGGCTTTCGCGGTGCGGCGGGCGGCGTGCGGTGAAATCCCGAGTTTGCGCAGGATGTCCACGCCCATGCGCAGGGAGGAATCCATGGTTTCACGGTAGATGTGGTCTTCCCCGGCGGCGAGATAACTGTAGGCCTCGGTCCGGCTGTGGGCGCGGAGATAGATTTCGAGATGCGGATGATGACGGCGTGCGGCTTCGACGATCGCCAGGGTGGTGGAGACATCCTTC
Organism: Luteolibacter sp.; assembly: GCA_035539355.1. Taxonomy (GTDB): domain Bacteria; phylum Verrucomicrobiota; class Verrucomicrobiia; order Verrucomicrobiales; family Akkermansiaceae; genus Luteolibacter. Next base: position 2,093 of record DATLIO010000270.1, on the reverse strand, counting down.
AGGGCGATCACCAGCACTTTCGCTTGCCGGGCGCCGGCGATGGAGAGGATTTCAGGACGGTTCGCATCGCCGTAGAAAACGGGGATGCCGAGTTGGCGGAGCAGTTCCACCTGGTCGCTGTCGTTGTCGAGAACGGTGCAGCCGAACCCCCGCGATCTGAGGAGGCGGCCGACGGCATGGCCATAACGGCCGAAACCGCAGATGATGACCGGATTGCCTTCGTCGGTGACGTCATGCTCACGTTCGACGGGCTGGCTGATTTTCCGGGAAATGATCCAGCGTGCTCCGAGGATCAGGATGGGGGTGAGCGCCATGGAGATGGCGACGATGGCGACGAGCGCGCGGCCTGTATCGACGGGGAAAATCCCGGAGTACAAGGCGAGGGTGATCAACACGAAGGCGAACTCGCCGCCTGCGGCGATCGATGCGGCGAACAACAGGGACTGTCTTCCTTTGAGTCCCTGGAAGAGCGAGAGGACGTAGAGGATCGCTCCTTTCACGAAGATCAATCCAAGGGCGCCGCCGACGACGAGGAGCGGGTGTCCGCCGATGAATTTGAAATCGATGCCCGCGCCGACGCCCAGGAAGAAGATGCCGAGCAGGAGACCCTTGAACGGCTCAAGGTCGCTTTCGAGTTCATGACGGTATTCGCTGCTGGCCAGGACGACTCCGGCGACGAACGCGCCGAGTGCGGGGGAGAGTCCGACTTTGGTCATCAGCAATGCGACGCCGATGACGACGAGCAAAGCGGTGCCGGTGAAGGCCTCGCGCTGACGGGTTTTCGCGATCGCCTGGAACACATGCCGCATCGCGACGCGGCCGACCGCGATGATGAACACCACCGCTCCGAAAGTCACGAGTGCCTGGGCCCAGCCGGGCCAATGGGCCATCCATGCGTCCGAGCCGCCTTGGCGGGCATCGCGGGCCGCCTGCGTGCCGAGAAGAGGCAGCAGCGCGAGGATCGGGATCACGGCGATGTCCTGGAAAAGCAGGACCGAGAACGAGTTTTGTCCGGCTTCGGTTTTCAGGAGGCCTTTTTCGGCGAGTGTCTGGAGGACGATCGCGGTACTGGACATCGCAAGGATCAGACCGATCGCCAACGAGGGTTTCCAGGTCACGCCCGTCGCCATCACGATGCCACCGATCGCCAGGGCGCAGAGGCCGACCTGCAGCGAACCGAGGCCCATGATCTGCTTCCGCATGCGCCAGAGCATGAGCGGCTGCAGTTCGAGGCCGATGAGGAACAGCATGACCACGACGCCGAATTCGGCGAAATGGGCGACTTCCTGACCCTCGTGGCCGATCAGGTGGAGGCCGCCCGGTCCGATGGCCGCGCCGGCGATGAGGTAGCCGAGCACCGCGCCGAGGCCGAGGCGTTTTCCGACAAGGATCGCGACCACCGCCGCGGTGAGATAGATAAGGGTCTGGAGAAAAACCTGCTCGTAAGCCATGTGGCGGAAGACTGCCGGAACGGCCGAAATTTCACAAGGCTGGCGGCGAGGCCGGAAACGCAAAAAGCGGCCCGGGTGATCATCTCACAGGAAAAACCCTAACCTGGGAGCATTCAACCGGGCCGCCTTGTCTTGCGACATGGACCCATACCGGAGGGCGCCGGGGCTTTTATCAAACTTCCGGATTTTTTTCCGGAGCCTCAGCGGAAAAGGAAATAGAGGGCGAGGATGAAGAATCCGATCCAGACCGAGGCGACGTGGGCGACGCCGAAAGAACGGGCTCCCGGGGTTTCGGCGGGATCGTCCTGATGGGGGCCGAAAAGCATGTTGTATTTCACCACCATCCACACCCCGAAGATGGACCAGCCGATCAGGAAAAGGGTGAGTCCGGTTTTGATCAGGATGTTCATGGGCGGCGGAAATGTCGGGGGAATCGGAGCGACTGTCGAGCGGGCACCTTTAGCTCCCGGGACAGGTTTTCAACTTTGACGGTTGTACAGCCGGGGAGGCGGTCTTTTTGAAACGGAATCGAATTGGCTTTCCCGCATCAGCGGAGCAAGAGTGCCGCATGAACCGCCGCGAGGTCCCGATGATCGGAATGATCTCCTATGGCGAAGACCGGCTGCGCGCCGACGGCTTCGT
>DATLIO010000269.1:0-5256 GCA_035539355.1 Luteolibacter sp. | reverse complement strand
GTTGGTGATGACACCATATTTCGGCCGGGCGATCTCGCAGAGCGGTGCGATCTCACCGGAATGGTTCATCCCCATCTCCCAGACCGCGGCGGTGTGGTCTTCCGTGGCGGAAAGCACCGTGAGCGGAACACCGATGTGGTTGTTCAGATTCCCGACGGTGGCGGAAACGTTGTAACGACGGGAAAGGACGGCTTTCGTGAAATCCTTGGTGCTGGTCTTGCCGTTCGAGCCGGTGATCGCGACGACCGGGATATCGAGCTGCTTCCTCCACCAGTGGGCGAGGATCTGGAGCGCGAGAAGCGTGTCAGGAACTACGATGACCGCCGTATTTGCCGGAGGTTCGCCGTTCCAGGAATGGACGACGCAGATGGTCGCCCCACCTGCGAACGCCTGGCCCGCGAATTGGTCCGCATCGAAATTCTCACCGCGCAGCGCGAAGAAGGCGACGCCCGGCGAGAGCTTGCGGGTGTCGGTGGAAACCCCCGCCGTCGCGAGCGCGCCGGGATCCCCCGCGGCGACCTGGGTGCCGAGGATCTGCGCGATTTCGCTGGCGGTGAGTGATTTCATCGTTGGTCGGCGATGGACTGGGCGCGCGCGCGCAGCGCTCTCGAAGCCTGCTTGCGGTCGTCGAAGTCGATGGTTTTGTCGGCGAATTGCTGGTAAGGCTCGTGGCCTTTCCCGGCGATGAGGATGATGTCTCCGGAACGTGAAGCCTGGACGGCGAACTCGATCGCCTCGGCACGATCCACGATGCTGCGATGCGCCTTCGAGCCGACACCGGCTTCGATGTCCTTGATGATCGCGAGCGGATCTTCGGAACGTGGGTTGTCGGAAGTGATGATGAGCGCGTCGCTGTGACGGGCCGCGGCCTCGGCCATGAGGGGGCGCTTGCCTTTGTCACGGTCGCCACCGCAACCAAAGACGGTGATGAGGTGGCGCGGATTCAGATCCTTGATCGTGCGGCAGGCGTTTTCGAGCGCGTCCGGCGTATGGGCGTAGTCGACGAAAACGGTGGCACCGCCGGCATTTCCGACGTTTTCCATGCGACCGGGAACCTGCGGAGAATTTGCAAGCGCGGCGATCGCCTCACGCGGACGGATGCCGCAGGCGCTCGCGGCGGCGATGGCGGCGAGGAGATTGTAGGCGTTGAAACGACCGATGAGCGGCGTGCGGACGAGATAGGATTTCCCTTTCGCGGTCAGCTCGAACTCCATGCCCTTCGCGCTCTGGCGGAGGTTGTTCGCACGGAAATCGCAATGGACGCCAAAACCGAAACGGATGACCGGCATCTTGCCTTCGAGGCTGTCGACCAGCTCCGCGCCATAGGCGTCATCGAAATTCACGACGGCCACCGGTTTCTTGCCGAGCGGGTTCGCGGCGAGCGAAAGGAACCAGTCCTGCTTCGCCTTGAAGTAATTCTCCAGCGTGCCGTGGTAATCGAGATGATCCTGCGTGAGATTGGTGAAAACACAGGCGTCGAAACCGATGCTGCCGATGCGCTTCTGATGGATGCCGTGCGAGGAAACTTCCATCGCCGCGCCACGGCAACCGTTGTCGCGCATGTTGGAAAGCAGCTTGGCGAGTTCGATGGATCCGGGAGTGGTGTGCTTCGCGGTCTCCACCTTTTCACCGTCATCGGTGAGAATGGTTCCAAGCAGACCGGCGCGGTGCCACTCGGTTTTCATGATGTGATGGATCAGGAAAGTCGTGGTCGTCTTGCCGTTCGTGCCGGTCACGCCTGCGAGCGCGAAATCCTTCCATGGATCGCCAGCGAGTTTCGAAGCGAGGGCGGCGACGGCTTCGCGGCTGTCAGGAACGTGGAGCCAGACGGCCTTGAAATCGTAATCGGCCGGCGGAGCGGTTTCGGCGAGGATCGCGGCGGCACCACCGGCGAGCGCGTCAGGAATGAATTTGTGACCGTCGGTCGAAGTTCCACGGATCGCTGCGAAGAGCACGCCGGGTTCGATTTCGCGGGAGGAAGCGGTAATGACGGAGATGTCGGCATCGAGCGACCCGGCCGGGGTCACTTTGGGAAGACAGGAAATAAGCTCTCGGAGGATCATCGGGATTCGGAATTGGCCAACGGTGATTTGACGGGTTCGGTTGGCTGCAAATTCATTCGGACGGCGACGCGTTCGGCGATCTTCTTGAAGATCGGGCCCGCAACGGAACCGCCGTAGTGGTTGACTTTGGTCGTCCGCGGATCGTCCACGACGACGGCGCAGACGAAAGCAGGCTCATCGGCAGGCATCATGCCGACGAAGGAAACGATGTAGTGGCCGTCAAGATAGCCGGTCCCTTTCGGATTGAATTTTTCGGCGGTCCCGGTTTTGCCAGCGACCTTGAACCCATCAACCACCGCCGCCTTGGCCGTTCCACCCGGGCCGGTGACTTTCGTCAGGGCGGTCCGCATTTTTTTCGCGGTGGCGGGTTTGAGAACGCTGGCGACGATTTCCGGTTCGTATTTCTGGATCACGCTGCCGTCGTTCGCGACGAGCGCGCGGACGATCCTCGGTTTGCGGAGATTTCCGTCACCAGCGATGACCGTGTAGGCGCAGGCGACCTGGAGCGGGGTCACGGCGGTCGCGTAACCAAACGAGGCCCGGGAGAAATCGCTGGGATTGCCGGTGTTACGGGCGCTGCCCTTGCTTTCGTCACTGAGAAGGATGCCCGTCTTCTTGCCGAAGCCCCAGCGATCCATGTAATCGTAGAAGCGATTGGCACCGAGTTGGAGCGCCATCTTGTAGGTGCCGATGTTGTTCGATTTTTCCAACACCCCTTCGAACGAAAGCGTGCCCGCCGGGTGACTGTCTTTCACCGGCGCCGCGGATCCGTTCTGGAAAAATCCGTTGTGACAGAAGATCGACGTCGTCGGCGTGACCAATCCTTCGTTGAGGGCACCTGCGGTGGCCACGATCTTGATGGTCGAACCCGGTTCGTAGGTCGTCTGGAGAGCATAGTTCCAACCGTTCTCGGCGATGTTCTCCTTGTGGTTCAGGTTGAAATGCGGGCGGTTGGCCATCGCCAGGACTTCACCGGTTTTCGGATCCATCAGAATCGCGGTTCCTTTCTGCGATTCGAATTCCTTGAGACCGGCTTCGAGTTCTTCTTCGACGATGGCCTGCAGGCCCATGTCGATCGTCAGTTGGACGTTCAACCCGGCGCGGGGCGGCATCAGGCTGCTCGGCTCGCCGGAAATGACGAGTCCGCTGGAATTCCGCCAATGTTTCCGCCAGCCGTCTTTGCCGGCGAGATAGGGTTCCATCGTTTTCTCGACGCCGAAGCGGCCTTCAACCGTGAGAAGCGGCTTGTCGTCCTCCCCTTTCCTTTCGACCTCACCGGTGAAGCCCACCAGATGCGGCGCGATGTCCGGAGCCGTGTACCAACGCTTGATCGAGTTCTCGACGATGAAACCCTCGATGCCGTTTTCCTCGATCGCTTCACGGACGCGGTCCGCGAGATCGATCGGCAGGTTTTTCGCGACCTGGAAATACATCTGCTTCTTGTTTCCTTCGATCTTGTCCCGCAGTTCCTCGCGGCGAAGGCCGAGCGGACGGGCAAGCACACCAATGGAATACGCGAGGTGTTTCTGGACGATGATCTCCGGAGTGTCGCGGGCGAGGATGACGCCGCGGATCGTGCGGATGCGCTTGGTGCGGTCCTTCGGGCTGAGTTCGGCCCAACCTTTGGTGGCGGCGGCTTCCTGCGCGGCGAGTCCCCACGAAACGGTGTCCGCGTCATCGAGCCGGTAGCGGTCGATTGAAACGGAAGCGAGCGGGATGGTTTTCGCGATCGGTTCCTCGTTGCGGTCGACGATCATGCCGCGGATGGCGGGCAGTTTTTCGATCTGGAAATTCGCGCCCAGTCCTTTCGGGCCGTGGCGGCGGTTGACGAGCTGGATGTCGACGAGCCGGTATGAAAGCGCGCTGAGCCCGCTCACCAGGAGCAGGCACAGAATGATACAGCGGCTTTGGAATTTCGAATTCACGGTCTAGGGGGCGACGGCGGCGACGCTATTGCGCGAGGAAGGCGCGGGGTCAACCTCTTCGATCACCAGAAGTGGGATCGGTTTCAGGGATGAGGAATTTTCCTTCAGGCGGTCGGCGATCGCGTAGCGGTTCAGCATTTCGTCCATCCGGTAGCGGGTGGTCTGCATGTCGAGCTGGCATTGGCCGATGCGCTTTTCGATCGCGTCGATTTCCCGGGCGATCTGGACCTGACGGTTTTTGTAGTACGCGTGCAGGACACCGCCGGACGCCGCGATGGCGAGGCCGAAGATGATGGCGAAGAAAACCGATGCGTGGTGGCGGGGAGCGGATTTGCGGCGGTTCATGATTCAGGGGCTAAAAGCTGTGCAACCCGCAGTTTCGCACTGCGGGCTCGGGGGTTTCGGGAAGTTTCGGAAGCGGTTGGCAGTATGGCCTTTCTGGACAGCAACCGGAATTGATAGTCTGGATTCGGTCTGGGTTCCGGCCATCCCGGCTCGTCGAGGAATTCGGTGGAGCGGTGTTTCAAAAACCGTTTCACCATCCGGTCCTCGAGGCTGTGGAAAGTGATGATCAGCAGGCGGCCTCCGGGTTTCAGGACCGATGGCGCGGCCTGGAGGGCGGCGGCAAGGGATTCGAGCTCCTCGTTCACCGCCATCCGGATGGCTTGGAAAACGCGGGTCGCCGGATGGGTCCGGCCGTGACGGCCGACGGTTTGTTCGATGAAGTTCGCGAGATCCAGCGTCGTTTCAAATGGCTTCGACGCGCGGCGTTTCACGATGGCTCCGGCGATCCGGCGGGCTTTCGGCTCTTCGCCGAATTCGAAGAAAATTTTCACCAGGTCCGCTTCTGACCAGCCGTTCACCACGTCAGCGGCGGTGCGCGGGCTGGATGGTCCCATGCGCATGTCGAGAGGACCGTCTTTCTGGAAGGAAAATCCCCGCTCCGCTGAATCGAGCTGGCGGGAGGAAACACCGAGGTCCATCAGCAGGACATCCGCGAGATCGCCGGACTGGATAGCCGGGGATTCGATGACTTTGGAGAAATTGCCTTCCCACCAGGTGAAGCGCGAACCGAACGCGGCGAGCCTTTCGCGCGCGTGGGCAAGAGCTTCAGGATCGCGGTCGACCCCCATGACCCGTGCGCCGGCTTTCAGGAAAAGCTCGCTGTGACCGCCGCCGCCGAGCGTGCCGTCGATCACGAATTTGTCGGCGCCCGCGCCGGACCATTCGAGTGTTTCCTCCGGAAAGACCGGAAGATGGTAGTGGCC
>DATLIO010000268.1:0-5649 GCA_035539355.1 Luteolibacter sp. | reverse complement strand
GTCGTAAGCGGAGTTCGAGGCGATGGTGACCGTGAGTGTTTTGGCCCCGAGCGGTTGCGCGCCTTTCAAAGCGAGCCACGGGATTTCGGTCTCGCGGGCGTTCGCGGGGATGATCACGGACGTAGGGATGGCAGGTGAAACCGTGGAAGCTCCCGCCGAACCGCCGACGGTCAATTGAAGCGTGAGCGGATTGGTGGTTTCTCCGTTGCGGGTGACGACGAAGCCGCCGCCGGTGGCCGCGCCGCGCACGACGGATGGCACGAAGGTCGCGATGCCGACGGTTGGCAGAGGTGTGGTGCCGCTCGGATCGACCCATTGGACGGCGTCGGCGATGACATAGCCGTTGGCGTTCGTGGTTTCGAGGAGCAGGTTGCCGGATGTGCCGGCGTCGAAAGCGAAGGTGCCGAGCGAGAACCATGATCCACCGCCGGATTGCTGGTTGATGGTCTTGCTGGCGATGCCGTTCTTGTGGGTGATTTTCAACGGAACGCTCGAAGCGCGGTTCGTGTGGGAGGTCCAGCGGATCTGCACTTCATAGTTTCCGGACTTCGGAAGAGTCGGGGTGTAGCGAACCGATTTCGTCCCTTGGCCGATGTTGTCGTCGGACAAATAACCGGTGCCGTAGTAGCCGGTGACGGAGGAGCTGGAGGTCCAGCCGCCGACGAGCGTCGCATCGTCGTTGTCGACCAGGACGCCATTGGAGAGCGGAACGGAATTGTTGAGCGTGAGCGCCTGGCCATCGGCGCGCAGTTTCATCGCGAGCTTGTCATATGGCACCTGCTGGACGCTGATGTTTCCGTCGATGGCCATCGCAGCGGCTGTTGCCGATGATTGGCCGAGAGCCATGAACACCGGCTCCATGCGGATTGATCCGAACGCCATGTGGGATGATGAAAGGCACCATGGAACAAACAGGTTCTCGCATTCGCCGGTTTTCGGAACGATCGAGCGATAGGAGATCGGATACGGATTCGGCGTCCCCACCTGGACGTCGCCTTCGTTCCGGAGCATGCCGCCGCTGACGTAACGGCGGACGTTGTGGGAATCCATCGTGTAGGCCCCCATGCCGACGGAGTCGGCGGCTACTACGGATCCCGTACAGTTTTTCTGGGTCATCACGTAGTCGGAAACCATCCGCCGTGCCTCGCGGACGTAGAGCTGGAACGCCCAGTTGCCGTTGTCGGTGAATTCATCCGCGGGCAGACCCCAGCCGGTGTAGAGGCCGTTGCCGCCGTTCTTGGCTTTCACGCGGGCATGGTTCTGCAGGACGTAGACGAGTCCGCGTTGCCAATACTCGTGTTCCTTGGCGAGTGCATCGCGTTGCTGGTGATTGAGCGTCGCCCAGTTCCAGCCGGGACCATAGTTGCGGCCGATGTAGTCGCAGGAAACGCCGCCGTTGTTGTTCGAGTCCGTTTTCCCGTTCGGCATGCCGTCGGTTTTGAAAAACGCCGTCTGTCCCGCTTCGACGGCACGGAGGACGATCTCGAAATCCTGTTCGTTGTAATTCGGCGGCTGGGTGATCGGGATCCGGTTCGCGGCGCGGGTGAGCACCATCCGGAAACAGAACGCCTGGAGCCGGTGGTCTCCTGTGCCGGTTGTTTCGAGCGGCGTGCTTTCAATGCCGGGAAGCAAGCCGCTCGCGGGATTGCCTTTCACGACATAGGGATCGACGCCGGTGACCACCTGATGTCCGCCGCCGGGACGCACGCCGTTGATCGTTTCGCCATAGGTCGTATTCGATTCGCGGCCGAGGGTGAAACTCACTCCTGCGCCCGCCATCACGTCGCCCTCGTAGCAGGCATCGACGAACATTTTTCCGCGGTAGGTCTGGCCGTCCTCCATGCGGAGTCCGGTGATGCGTTGGCCGCTCATCAGCACGCCGCTCTGCAAGTCGAGCCGTCCGGTGAAAACGGAAACGCCCGCTTCGGCGAGCATGGTGTTGAATACACCTTCGGCGACTTTCGGTTCGAAGATGGAGCCGGTCTGGTAAGTCGTGTTGAAAGCCGAACCTCCCTGGCCACCCATGGTTTTGATCGTGTTCCAGTTCGGCTGGCCTTGGTAGTAGAGATAGATCCTGTGGTAGAACTCGCGGCTGAGACCGCCGAGAATGCTGATGTCCCCGAGATCGGTCCATCCGAGCCCGCTGGCGGAGAGTCCGCCGATGCGGGTGGTGGGGGAAACCAGCGCCACTTTTTTCCCCAGCCGCGCTCCCTGGACCGCCGCGGTCACGCCGCCGGAGGTGCCGCCGTAGACGACGATGTCGAACTCATCCGGGTGCGCGGTTGCCATGCCGCAGAGCAGCGGCAGCAACGCGACGCCGAGACGGCGCACGCGCAGGGCGTGTAAAATGGGTTTCATCGGGCGGGGTTTTTACGTCCGATCTCCCGGGGAAAGAAACGGCCGCACCCGCGAGATTCCGCCAAGCCCGCCGCCGATCAATGAAAATTTTCAGCCGCCCGCCTATTGGACGATCCACGAGTGCCTGGCCCAGAACGCCCTGAGGTCGCCTTCGTCGCCATTGAACGCATTGTGTTCGAGCGGGCGATCCATGGTGCCGAAGTATTCCGGCGATTTCCACGGGCCGTGGCGGTAGTGCTTGGAACGGGACCGGCCGCCGGCCCATTCGACGCCGGCATATTGCCACATCGCCCAGTCGTCCCAGATGCCGTAGGCCCGCATCAGATCGTGCGGCGTGTGGAAGCCGCTGGTGTGGTTGTAGAGCGCGATCCAATACGGGCATTGGCGGATGCGGCGTTTTTCAGCGGAGCTGGCGTTCGACAGCGTTTTGCGGAGGCCGCCGCTGTTTTCCAGGTAAATGGCGGGCAGGACGCCGGTGCGTTGCTCGACCCGGTTGATGAATTTCACGAGATCGGAGGCGCTGGATTTCGTGTCGAAATCGCCGACGAGCAGGATGCGTTTCCCCTGCAAGCCGCGCTGGGCGACGATCTCACGGAGCCGGTCGACGTAACGGTCCGCCTGCCAGACGGGATCGCTCGATTTCAGGACGAAGAAATACGTGCCGAGCATCAGGCCCTGGCGATTGGCGGCGGAGAGGAAATCGGCGCACTTTTCATCGATGAGCGTGCCCTTTCCGCAACGCGCGATCAATCCGTGCGCGCCGTTTTGCCGGAGGGCGGAGACATCATGCTGCGAAAAGGAATCGCCGGACCGCTGTTTTTCCTTCGGATCGTAGGAGGAGACGTTGACGACTTTCGGAGCGTCATGAAGGCCCGCCCGGCCGTAGCCACTGCTGTGGCAACTGTTGAACAGAAGCGGGAGGACGGCGGCAGCGAGGACGGGAGAAATTCGCACGTCCCATCCAATCGGCAGAGCGGGAGGAAATCAAGCCAATCGGTCAGGGGGGCATCACCGGGATGCCGATGGGGCTGTGGTCCGAAAGTTCACGCGGGACGTCAATGATGCGTGCGGTGGTCGGTTTGATCCCTTGCGTGAAGATGTAGTCGAAGGTCGTCGGTTCGAATTTGCTGTCCGGCTGGCTGCGCCAGGTGAGGCGCTTTTCCTTCGCCACCCCCTCCCAGGTGTTGTGATAACCGCCGAGGGTCATGGATTTGACCACGCTGTCGAGAGGGAACTGCCCGTCGTGGTTGGTGTTGAAATCACCGGCGGCGATCCAGCCCATGATTTTCTGATCGGAGAAAGCGGTTTCGACGCCCTGCTTGTGGGCGAGCAATTGGGTCACCTGTTCATCGCGCATGCCGGCGTTGTTCCGTGCGCCTTCCTCGCTGTTGCCGCCGCTGTTGCTCTTGAGATGATTGCCGTAAACCATCAGCAGGCCGCCATCGGGATGTTCGAGCGCGGCGAAGGAAAATCCGCGGGAGATGTTCGGGTAGTTCGCGGCCCAGGTTTCCCACCACGCGCCGCGGCATTTCAATTTCGAGGCGATGCCGATCTGCTGGTTGCGGATGCGGCCTGACTCGGGATCCTTGAACGAGCTGACCACATTCACGGTGAGGCCGGGAACGGCGGAGACGAGTTCATGGAAAGCGGCCCAGTCGCGGATTTCCTCGGCGACGAAGATGTCGGGATCCAGCTTCTTCAATGCTTCCTGGCATTGTTTCATGTGTTTGTCGGCTTCTTCGGCGGAAGCGGTGGGACGGTGGCCGGGAAACCATTCGATGTTCCAGGCGACGAAGCGCAGCGGTTCCGCGGCGGCTGCGAAGAGCGACGAGAGAAAGAGGCAGAGCAGTGTGAGTCGTTTCATGATGAGAGCCGGGGGGCTTGTTATTTCAGTTCCTTGAGTTCCCCGCCTTGGCGGCGGGTCATTTTTTCCCAGAAATCCTTGTCGTCCGGCCGCATCTGGAAGCCGACGAAATGGAAGGGAACCTTGATCGGCGATGCGGCGCCGAGTTCCTTGAACAATGCTTCGAATTCCTCCTGCGGGACTTTTTCCGAAGTCTCCACACCGCGCTCGAAGCTGCCGTCGGAGATCAGGAAAATGAGATCCGGCTTCATGGCATAGGCCGCACGCAGGATCGGCGGCAGGCCGTTCGGACTCGGACTGATGACGCCTTTGCCACTGCGTGGCATGGTGCCCGATTCGAGCCATTCCAGTTCGATCCATGATTTCGCCAGATCGCGGTTCGGTTGCGTGGCAGGCACGAGTTCGGGCTGGAAGCTCTTATAGTTCCGGACGAACTGGATGATGTTGAAACGCGAGTCGGCGGGCAGTTTGTTGATCATCGCCTCCGTCTCTTCCTTGATCTTCAGCAGCGGCATGCTCGATGCGTTCGCCTTGTTCACGACCGATCAGGAAACGTCGAACAACAGCACGATGCGTTGGCCGCTCGCCTTGATGCCGAGGAAATTGATGCCGGTGCCGAGACCCTTGCCGCCGGAACCACCGAGGCCGAAACCGCTGCCCGATCCCGAACCACCTGCACCGGCAAGTCCCGTGACCATGCTGTTCGCGATCGCGGAAGGATCGGGTGTCAGCATGTTGTCGATCGCAACCTTCGGAGCTTCCGGAAGTGAAAATGGCGTCGGGCGAAGGCTGACGAGGCGGGCTTTGAAAGTCGGCTTCGCGGCGAGCCCTGCATGCGCGGCGAGGTTCATCCGATGCTGTCTTGTCTGCGGCGGCACCTTCACCTTCGGCAGCGGAGGAGCGACGAACTTCGGCGGCTCGCTCTGATAGTATTTCGCAACCACCCATGCACCGGCGAGAATCGCGATCACGACGTGGGCGATGATGCTGCCGACGACCGCACCGGCGATGCTCTTGCGCGCCACTTTCGTGTCCGATGCCGGGATGGAAGGTTTCGCCATGGTCAGAGTTCTTCGGTGGTGTCGTCCGCCAGCGTCACTCCCGTGATGCCGGCCTGGCCGCAGGCGTTGAGCACATCGACGATGCGCTGGTGCGTGCTGCCATTGTCGGCGTCCACGGTCACGAGCGCCTTGTTGTGGTTGAGGTCGGCCGCTTCCTTGAATTTCCCGAGCATGGTGACGAGCGGACGCATTTCCTGATCGCCGGGTTTGCCGATCATCTCCTCGTTCACTTCGATGGCTCCGTCGGGCTTGATGCCGATGCGGATCTCGTCCGGCATCTCGACACTGACTTCATCGGAAACCGAGCCGGGCAAGGTCATGCCGAGATCCGCTTCATGGCGCGGTGGCTTCGATGAAACGATGAAG
>DATLIO010000267.1:0-2094 GCA_035539355.1 Luteolibacter sp. | reverse complement strand
ACTTCGCCCTGGATTGCGTTGACGATCACGTCGGGCAGCGCGTCGCCGTCCCAGTCGGCGACGCTGAGCGTTGTGTAGCCCCATTTCGCCTCGCACGGCCCCTGGATGGAACCGTTCGCGCCGGCGACGATGTGGATCGTTTCGCCGTCGGCTTGGAGCAGGACCGGTGCCGCCCATTTGGGATGCTCCACTTTCGGGCCGCTCAGGTTTTCAAAGAAGGCGATGTTGCCCGCGGTGTTGCCCGAGACGATGTCCGTGTCACCGTCGCCGTCCCAATCGAAGCCGACCGGTGTGGCGAGCGCGCCGAATTTCAGCTCGTCCGCTTCCTGTTGGAAAAATTTCGGACTCTCGAAAACGGGGGCGTTCTCCTTCTTCTCCCCGGTGTTCCTGATGAAGGCGACCCGGCCGTCCTCATCGCCGCAGATGATGTCGGGATGGCCGACGAGATCCCAGTCGATGACCACGGGTGTGATCATCTGGACGTGCATCGCGAGATACGTGCCCTCCGGGGTGCGGAGTCTACGGCCTTTCTCGTACTTTGGCTTTTCCCGGGTGCCGGTGTTGCGGAAGTAGGTGAAGCCGTCGAGGAATTCGCCGCAGATGAGATCGAGGTCACCATCACCATCCATGTCCGTGAAGCTGGGGGAGGGCCAGCCGTAGGTTTCGAGCGGACTGCCGTTGATCAGGATCTTTTCGGGTGCCGCGTAAACCGGTTTGTCGTTTCCGCCCGTGTTGAGCGCGACATAGACATAGCCGCGCAAGGGGCCGTTCATCCATTTGCCGTGCGGGTCGTAGGCATCGTCCCAGCCGTATTCGCTCCAATCGTCGGCGCCGACCACGATGTCGTTTTTGCCGTCGCCGTTGAAATCGACGATGCGCCAGTGGTTCGCCCGGACCTTGTTGGGATGGACGTTGGCGGGCAGATCGATTTTGACCGGAGCCTCGAGACCGGATTTCAGGAAATCGGGATAGCGTTCGCCGGGAGTGAGGACGGTGGGAATGTTGTCCGGATAGCTGATCTGGACGTTCTGCAGTCCTTTGCTGATGCGTTTGCCCGGCTTGAACACAGGCATCGGATTTTTCCCGGTGGAGCCGGTGGTGTTTTCAAAGAAATAGACGCCGTTCGATGGCTTGTCCGAGCAGTTCACGACGAGGTCGAGATCGCCGTCGCCATCGTAATCCATCGGCAGCGGCCAGGCCCAGAGACCGACGCCCAGATCCACGGCGAGACCCGGATGATTGTATTTGAGGCGTTCAAGAGGCCGATCCGCAAAGACGAGCGAAGGGATGAACAAGCAGGTCAGGAGGGTTTTCATGAGCGATGGACGGAGCGGATCATGCGCTACGGAGCAAATGGGATCGATCTCCCGATGTCTGCCTGATTCTACAAGGAATTGATTCAAAACCGCTTTTCCCGAAGAAAAAATCGAACCGACCGACTGGACGGTTTGACAACCGACCGTCTGGTCGGTATCCGTCATTTCAAACATGCCTCCCCACAATCCCGCCCAAAAAGACCTGCTGCTCGATGCGGCGGAAACCGTCGCCGCCCGTGAAGGGGTTTCGCGTCTGACCTTCGATGCCGTGGCCGCGGAGGCGGGCGTGAGCAAAGGCGGGCTGCTCCATTATTTCGCGAGCAAGGAGCAGCTCATCGAAGCGATGGTGCAACGCAGCGCGGACGGATGGCGGAATTGTTTCATGAGCGCCTATGAGCGGACGCCCGAAGGTCCGGGCAGGATGGTCCGGGCGATCCTCGCGAATTGCTTCTCGGATGCGTGCACGTGGACCGACGGGCTGCGCAGAAGCTATTCGGCGATCTTCGCGGCGCTCGCACAGAACCCGGAACTGGTGGGGCCGATGCGGGCGGTTTACGAGGAACTTTACGGTTACATCGAGAAAGACGGCCTGCCCGCGAGCGTGGCCGAAGCCGTGATGGCGGCGGTGGACGGCCTTTGGTTCTATTGGCTGATGCGCCTGCGCCCCGTGGACCAAGGGGTGCTCGACCGTCTGCGCGGAACGCTTGAACGGATCGTTTCGCAATCCCTTGAACGGCCTGACGATTTCAACGCCTGAATTTTTCCAACTCCAAACCCC
>DATLIO010000266.1:0-3204 GCA_035539355.1 Luteolibacter sp. | reverse complement strand
ACCTCACCCAGTGCTTCGGGAACCGTGGCGATCGCGCACTGGGAAATGATTCGCATCGATTCGGGAGCCGCGGTCACAGCGACTTCGACCACCTGTCCGGTGAGCGCGGCGTCCGCGTTGACGGCGGTGAGAGCGGCTTTGACGATCTCGCAGGAGCAGGAGGCGTTGGAGGTGATCTCCGCTTCGACGATTTCGAGGATTTTCGAAGGATCCATCTTCACCCGTTGCTGGATGGAAAGTCCGAGGGCGGGACAATCCGCTGACTGGACGTTTTTTTCACCCGGAGCCCGGTAGGTCGCGGACAGCAGTGCGAGGCCCATCGGGAGGTTTCGTGCGGCGGCTTCCGAGGAGGAGGTGCCGGCGGCCACGGCGACTTTCCGGAATGGGGAAGGTTCGCGGAGGGTGGAAAGGTCCACCACCGTTTCGAGATCGGCCCCATTCTGGATTCCATTGCCCAAGGAGACGAAGGCGCCGCCGTCGTGGGATGGATCCGCTTTGGCTTTGGTCGCGGGAACTTCGTAGGTGCCGGGAAGATCGATGCCCGTGAACCGCTTCAGGTCGCGACCTTCAAGATCGCTGACGGCAAGCGGACGGATGTCGCTGACAAGGGTGGATTCACTTAAATTCTGGGCGGAGAGGGGTGAAATAACGCCGAGCAATGTAAGCACCACCGCGCGGTAAGGCGTGGTTGTTTCCATGGGGGGATGGGGGTGATAACGGTGAAGAATTAGTGAGTTCTGGTGCGTTCGGCAAGGATTAAGTTAGAATTTTGCGTTATATTTCACATCAACTGACATTAAACTTTATCTAACCAATTGCCGGAGAAGTTTCACGGGTTGTGAAACAGTGGTTTTCGGCCATGATGGATTCCGGATGATTCCTACTCCCCATGAGATTTTCAGGCGGTTCGAGCGTGGAGAAATCGAGCGGGAAGAGATGCAGGCGCTGATGGCTTTGAACGCCCGCGAACTGATCGCGGAGATGGAGGAGGACCGGTTGAATCCCGCGGCGGCTTTGATCGAGCTGCTGCTGTGCCGGCGGGCGGCGTCGAAATGGGTTCGTCAGCTCGGCGGGCGTCTGGTGAGGGAAATGCTGCAGGCTTTGGCTGAAGTGGACGATTTTCCTCCGGCGCGCCGGCTCTGGAATGCCGCGCATCCGGATGTTCCGCTGCATTGCTTTTTCCGGATCCGTCGGGAGCCGGTGTTCTATTTTCATTCGGTGGAACGGAAAGGGGACCGTTTTCTGGTGGAGACGCGTTACGGCTCCCAAGGCAAAGGCAGACAGGAGATCCGGTTTTTCACCCTGATGCGGGGGCCTGATTGGATCCTCAGGGTGTTTGCCGGGGAATGAGCGTCCGTTTCCAAAGTCGTGGCCCGAGTGTCAGGGCCGCAAAAGTCAGTCCGACGGCCAATCCCCACCAGATGCCGCGGACTCCCCAACCGGCGGTGAATGCCAGCAGGATGCCCGTGGGGATACCGATGATCCAGTAGGAGATGAAGCCCATCACCGCGGGGATCCTCGCGTCGTGGAGTCCCCGCAGCATCCCCGCCGATGCCACCTGCAAGGCGTCAGGCATTTGATAGAAACCGACGATGACCAGCAGGGCCGTCGTGATTTCCACGACTTCGGGTTCGCTGATGAACCATCCCGTGATGTGGGGGCCGAACAAGGTGAAGCAAGCGATGGCGATCAGTGAAAACAGTCCCGCCAACATCCAACCGGAGATGGCGATGGATCGGAGACGGTGGTGTTCTTCCGCTCCTTTGGCCCGGCCGATGCGGACGGTGAGCGCCATCGAAAGCCCGAGCGAGACCATGAACGAGGTGCTGGTGCAGGTCAGGGCGATCTGATGGGCCGCCATCGCGTTTTTTCCAAACAGACCGACCAGCAGGCCGGCCGCCGAGAATGTGCCGACTTCCCACATGAGGTTCAGGCTGGCTGGAAAGCCGATCGAGAGAAGCTTGCGCAATTCCGGGATGACCGGCTTTGCGAACCAGCGCTCCGGCACCCACTCGCGGAGGTGTTTGTCCCGCCGCAGCCAGAGGAACATCGTGGCGACGATCGCGCATCGGGCGATCAACGTGGCGATGGCCGCTCCGTCGAGACCACAGGCGGGAAAGCCCAGTTTTCCGTAAATGAGGATCCAGTTGAGCAGGATGTTGAGCAGCACGCCTCCAAGGGAAATCCAGAATGGGGTCCAAGGCCGGTTGAGCGCGTCCACATGGTTTTTCAACGCGATGGCTGCCAGGCCCGGGATCGCGGAGATCATGATGATCCGGAAAAAGATCTTTCCTCGCTCGGCCACTTCGGGAGGTTGGCCGAATCCCGAGAGGTGGGATGAAAGCACCCAGCCGATGACCGCAACCAGCAGGCCGATCGCCAATGCGAGATATAGGCCGTGGCGGCATGATGCGCGCGTGCCGGCGGCGTCCCTGGCTCCGCGGGCATTTGCCGTGAGGACCGATACTCCGGTCAGGATGCCGATCCCGAAAATGAAGGGGACGAGGAACAACGCGTTCGCGAAGGTAAGCGCCGCCAGATCCGTGACGCCGAGCCTGGCCACCATCACGGTGTCCGCCACTCCGAGCAGCATCTGCCCGAGCTGGCCGATGATCATCGGAAAGGCCAGCTTCAGCGTCTGCCGTGATTCGCCGAGAAGACTCATTTGCGGGCGGGTTTTCTCGGGGCCGGAACGCCGAATGTCCAAACGATTCTCATCGATGAAATTTCCGGTTGCTCTCTTTGTCCGGGGTGTTTAAGCCTTCCGTGTCGGCGGCACTCCCGCCGGAGAAAGTGCAACGCCTCGGTAGCTCAGTTGGTAGAGCAGAAGACTCTTAATCTTTTGGTCCTTGGTTCGAATCCAAGCCGGGGTACTTTAAAAATCAACAAGTTAGAGAGGTGATCTAACAACGAGTGACCACCGCCAGTGACCACCCGAGCTTGACGGGCGATTTCAACGGGTCCAAATGCCCGCATGCCCGACGCCTCGCCGCTTTGGATTCCGGTCTCCGCTGACAACCTCGTTCGCCATCGATCCGGGACCTATTTCCTGCAGGCGAAGCTCAACGGGAAGAAGGTACGCAAGAGCCTCAAAACCGACAACCTGCGCCAGGCGAAGGTGAACCGAGACGTCGAAATCGAGAAATTGAGACGTGGGACTCCGGCAGCGGCCGGATATGCGACACTCGCCGAAGCTATCAATAC
>DATLIO010000265.1:0-6982 GCA_035539355.1 Luteolibacter sp. | reverse complement strand
CAACTATCTCATCACCGCGGGCAGCTACACCACGGCCGCGACCGCCGATTTCTCGACGTTGACGTTCGATTCCACGGGTGGAGCGATCAATTTCGCGCTGACGTCGGGCCACACCCTGAACTCGTCGAACAACGGCAAGGCGATGTTGTTCAGCGGATCGTCGGACATCAACCTCACCGGCGGTCATTCCACGACCACCGGCGTTTCGGCACTCTGGTTCCACAACTATCTGGATGCTTCGGCGACGTTGAACCTCGGGGTCAACTGGGGCAACTCCGTCCACATGCTCGTGGGCGGCACCGGTTTCACGAACTACACGGGCACCGGCCTCGGCATGAGCTCCGGCAGCGATCTCGTCGTCGACGGCGGGGTGTTCCGCGTCGCCGCCGACCAGAACATGGCCGGATACGTCGGTGCGGCCCGGATCAACGATGCGGTCTTTGAAATCGGCGCGGATCTCAACGGGGTGACCGCAGGGGATTTCTCGGGAAACATCGCCAATTTCCGCCTGACCGGAAATGCCGGCCTCAGCGCATACACCGCTGTCGACGGAGGCGTCCGCGACGTCGGCTTCACCACCGATCTCACGTGGGGGAGCAATAATTTCCTCACCAACGCCAGTGACAACACCGATGGCGATTACGCGTTGCTGCTTTCGTCCGTCCGGTCGAACGCGACGATCAACCTCACCACCAACATCAATCTCAACGGCCGCCACCGGACGGTGGATGTCGCGAACGGTTCGGCCGCGGTGGACGCACGTCTCAGCGGGAATCTCACGGGTGGTCTTTCCTCCGGTCTCACGAAAGCCGGCACCGGCACGCTTTCCCTCACCGGCACCAACACCTACCAGGGCGGAACCCGTGTGGACGCTGGCAAGCTGATTGTCGGCGGAGGAGGCATCAACGCCACCACCAGCCTCCACGTCCGGAACTCCAGCGTCGAAATCGCCGCTTCCGGAGTCATCAACGACGCCGCGGCGGTGACGTTGGAGAACGGCATCATGATCGCCAACGGTGGTGGTGTCTCGGAAACGATGGGCGCGCTCACGATCATCGGTGACAACCAGCTCAACCTCATCGGCGTCGGAAATGCGATCCGCTTCGCCGATTCCTCCGCCCAGGTCTGGAGCAGCACGCTGGCGATCCTCGACTGGTCCGGCCTGAGCCTCGGCGGTGGCCCCGACCAGGTGTATTTCGGGACGAACGCCAGCGGCATCACCGGCAGCCAGCTTTCGAAGATCTCGTTCCTCAATCCGACCCTCGACGGCCAATCGTATACGGGCACCTTCGGAGCCGCGATCCTTTCGACCGGCGAGATCGTGGCGGTCGTCCCCGAGCCGTCGTTGGCGGCCCTGGCATTCGCCGGTGCGGGTGCGGCCCTTTTCCGCCGCCGCCGCCGCAACGGCTGATTAACGTGCTTCTTTTTTCCGCGGCGCGCTCCGATTTCCGGGGTTGCGCCGCGGTTCTTTTCGCCCACTCTTCACCCATCTTCAAACCTATGAACCGACGCAAACTCCTCACCATGGTGCCCGCCGCCGCGGCCCTGCTTTCCCTCCGCTCGAAAGCCGCACCGATCCCAGCATCCGCCGCAACGAAGGCTGGATTCGCCATCTCCGTCCAATGCTGGTCGTTGAAAGAGTTCACCCTTTTCGAAGCCATCGAGAAAGCCGCCGCCGCCGGAGCCACGGGCGTCGAAATTTTCCCCGGCCAGAAACTCGGCGGTGAACACGGCGACACGAAAGTCGGACCCGATCTCGCGGACGACAAGATCGCCGCCCTTCAGGAGCATCTGAAGAAGAACAACCTCGCTGCGGTCAACTTCGGTGTCACCGCCATCGACAAGGACGAAGCGAAGGCGCGTCCTGTTTTCGAGTTCGCGAAGAAGCTCGGCCTCTACGGCGTCACCACCGAATCGCTCGGCTCGCTCGATACCCTTGAGAATCTCGCGAAGGAAAACGACATCAAGGTCTGCTTCCACAACCATCCCAAGCCGACCGCGCTCTGGAATCCGGACACCATCTGGGAAGCCATCAAGGACCGCCATGAAAACATCGGCTACTGCGCCGACCTCGGCCATTGGGCGACCTCCGGTCTCGATCCGTTGGAAGTGATCAAGAAAGTCGGCCCGCGTGTCCGCTCGTTCCACATGAAGGATCGTGAGGCGGTCGGCAAGCCGACGCATGACCGTCCGTTCGGAACCGGTGTCATCGACAATTTCGCCATCCTCGATGAAGTCCGCAAACACGGCTTCGCAGGCAACGTGACGATCGAATACGAATACAACTGGAAAAACAATGTCACGGAGATCGCGCAGTGCGTCGGTTATCTCCGCGCCTATGCGGCTTCCGCGAAAGCCTGATCATTTACAAAGAGCCCCGCGTGACGAACGCGGGGCTTTTTCTTTGGCTCAGATGCGGATCATCCCGCGGAAAGCACGGCCGCTGTAATAGGACTGCGCGCCGTTGTGATAGATGAAGACGCGGTCGTAGCGTTTGTCGCCGAAGATCGCGCCGCCGAGTTTCCGGACATCACCGGGTGTTTTCAACCAGCTCGATGTCTTCAGATCGAAGTCACCGAGTTTCTGGAGTTCGCGGTATTGATCCTCGTCGAGCATTTCGATGCCCATGGCTTCGGCCAGATCAACGGCGGTGTTGTCGGGTTTGAATTCCTTGCGGGATTCCAAGCCTTCGCGGTCATAGCAAACGCTGCGCCGGCCTTTCGGGGTTTCAGCGGCGCAGTCGATGTAAAGATACTCGCCCGTTTTCTTGTCGAAGCCGGTGACGTCGGGCTCGCCGCCGGTTTCCTCCATCCGGCCGATCGACCAAAGCTTTCCCGGATCGTTTTCGAGTTTCTGAAGAACGGCGGACCATTCGATGCCCTTGTGCCGGGTTTTGTTTTTGTCGAAGCGGGTTTTCAGAGTCGCGAGCAGCTCTTCCCGCTGTTCCGGCGACAGCACTTTCCCGGCCGAGGTCTTTTTCATGGAAAGACCTTAGCGGTTGATGTGCCGGAACCCAGAAAGAATCGGATGCGGAGCGGTCAGTCGGCGGAAGACCAGGAAAGGATCTGGCCGCGTTCCTTGAGGCGTGACTGGAGTTTGGAAATATCGACCTGCTGGACGGTCTGTTTCGCTTTGATGGCTTGGGCCGCGGCGACGCCGGAGGATTCACCGAGGACGGCGAAGACGGGTTCCATGCGGGCGGAGGCGTAGGCGATGTAGGTGGCGCTGAAGCAGACGGGAACGAGGAGGTTGTCGCACTGCTCGGCTTTCGGCGTGATCGAACGGTAGGGAACCGGGTAAGGATGGCCGGTGCCTTTCGGTCCGCCGAGGAACATGTTGCCTTCGGTCGAAACTCCGACCTCACCGGTTTCGGGGTTCTTGGAAACGTAGCGGCGAGGCGGGTAGGTATCGACGCCGTAGAGCGCGAGGCCGACACCGTCTTTTTCATCGGTCTGGTTGAGGACGTCCTTGTGGGTGAGTTTGTAGGGACCGTCCATGCGGCGGCTGATGCGGACGTAGAGTTGGTTCGGCCAGCCGTTGGTGTCCGGATGGGTGTCCTTTTTCAGACCGAGCCTGGCGGTCTTTTCACGGAACTCCTGCGGCACGCGGGGATCGGTGGACATGAAATGGTGGAGGCCTGCGAGGTAGTCGCGGTGCTGGCGCCAGACCTTCGCTTTCGTCGCGTAGTCGCCGTCCTGATAGAAACGGGAAACACCGACGGGGGCCATCGTCACGAGCGAGTTGCGCTGGTAGTTGTATTCGCCGGAGTTCATCCAGCCGGGGAAGATCGCGCCGAGGCGTTCGTCGAGTTTCTTGGGGTTGTCGGCGTGGACTTTCTTGAGGTGTTCGACGAAGCGGCCGACGAGTTCGTATTGCGCGGCATCGTAGCCGGGCGGCACACCGAATTCGACGCGGTTCCCGGGTTCGTCGGTCACGTAATAGCGGTAGTTGTAGGCCTGCGTGTAGTCGTCGGCGGCGCCGAGGGGTTTGCCGTGGTCGGGATCGACGAGGGGGATGAGGCCGCTCGATGGATCGCCGGGTTTCACGTAGGGATCGATGGGAGTCCAGTTGGTGGGCTTGCCGACACCGGCAGGTTCCTCGTTGAACTGGTCGCGTCCTTCGCGGCCGACGGAATAGGAAACCCCGGCTTTGGCCATGAGATCGCCTTCGTAGGACGCATCGATGAAGATGGTC
This sequence comes from Luteolibacter sp., assembly GCA_035539355.1. Lineage (GTDB taxonomy): Bacteria > Verrucomicrobiota > Verrucomicrobiia > Verrucomicrobiales > Akkermansiaceae > Luteolibacter. The sequence continues at coordinate 2,788 of DATLIO010000265.1, read as the reverse complement.
GCCTGGATTTCCTTTTCGGGTGAGCCGGGAACGGCTTCGGCGATGGGGATGCCGTCCTTGTCGGGCGGCGCGTTTTCGAGGGTGAGTTTGGAAATTTTCGCGCCGTCCTTGGTGGTGGATTTCACGCGGTGTTCGCGGATGATCTCGATCTTCTCATCGGCAAGCCACTTTTCGAAATCGCGGCGGAGGATGCTGGGGAAATTTCCAAAGGAGAAAATCTTCGAGTGGGTGAGGCCGCCGACGGCTTTCGGTTCGGGGCAGTCCTGTTGGGTTTTGATGCCGGCGCCGAGGATGCCGCCGACCCAGCGGGACGGCTCGATGAGGACGACGGACGCGCCTTCCTGTTTCGCGGCGATGGCGGCGTTGATGCCGGATGGGGTGGCGCCGTAGACGCAGACGTCGACTTTGACGGGATCCGCCGCGGCGATGGCGGCGAGTGCGAAGGTGAGGAGGAAAGTGGATTTCATCATGGGATCGGGAGAAGGTTCGTGTGATGGCGACGATCCACGAATGGCTGCGGAACGTCCACTACACGGCCGTGTAGCGGATTCGATGATACAAACCGGGAAGCGTCTCAGTGACGGCGTTTGCGCATCAACGACAGGATGGGAAGCAACGCGGCGGCGAAGATGGAGGACGGTTCCGGGATGGTGGTGAGCTGGACGTTTTCAATGCGGATGCCTGCGGCACTGGCGTGTCCGGCGTTGTCGTAGCCGTAGATGCGGAAGGTGATGTTGGAGAGATTCTGATAGGCGCCCAACGATGAGAAAGGGACGACCGCGGCGTCCGGCATCCATGCTCCGGGAGCGGTGGCTTCCGGGGCGCGGTAGTTGAGCGTGGTGGAGGCGTCGCTGAAGGCGATGTTGCCCGTGAAGTTGTCGATGCTCGAGCGGATGAAAATGGAGGCCTGGGGGATTTCGGTGCGGCTGCTGCCGTAGCGGAAGACGAGTTGGTCGAGGTTCAACGCGCCGCTGGTGGCGGTGACGGTGAAGGTCCAGTAGTCGTTGTTCGTGATGGCGTCGGCTTCGTTCCGTGAGATCTCGTTGCTGAGCATCGAGGCGGAGTTGGCTCCGCTGATGGCGGTGAAGGTCGAGATCCGCAAGGTTCCTCCGTTGATGCCGGCGCCGACGCCGAAGTTGCCGGCGGTCGAGTTGGCGTCGGAATCCGAGGATAGGCCGGTAGGACTTCCGTCGAAATTGTAGGAGGCGACGAGCGCGGCGTTGGCGGTGGAAAGGGCCGCGGCGAGAACGATGGGAAGAATGGGGAGACAGGCGGGTTTCATGGGTTTGCAGACCGGGAAACGTCCGGACTTCAGGTTGGATGATTCATTTCCATCGACAATCGGTCGACTACACGAACGTGTAGTGGGCGGTCGGAAGGCGATCGGAGAAACTATGATGATGGCAGGGCGTGTGATCGGTTGGCTGTGGCTCGCGGTGGCGATCGCGGGGGCGGAACCGTTGCGCACGGTGGGGGAGATCTAGGCGCTGGGATCGGCGAGGCTGGCGGAGAAACTGGACACGCGGATTTCCGGAGTGGTGACTTCGATCCGCGGGGAAGAGTATCCGGAATTCACGTTGCAGGACCCGACCGGCGGGGTGGTGGCGCATCTCAGCGGTCCGGTGGGGGAACGGGTGAAGCGCGGGCAGCTGGTGGAGATCGAAGGCGCGACCGATCCGGTGCCGCCGCATCCGCGGGTGAGGGTGCGGGATTTCAAGGTGTTGGGCGAAGGCGTGTTGCCGGAGCCGGTGAAGGCGGGGATCGATGAAATGATGTCGGGTGCCTTGGACTGCACCTATGTGGAGTTTTCCGGAGTGGTGAGGCGGTCGAAGGTCGAGGAGTCGATCATCCCGACGCGGATCGTTCTGGATTTCGGTCCGGAGGATCGGCGGCTGGCGGTGTGGGTTTCGCATTTCGATGAAGCCCTTCAGTCGAAACTGGTGCCGGATGCGGCGGTGACGGTGCGGGGGATCTGCAACACGTGGCGCAGCGCGAGCTTCCAACCGGTGAGCACGTTCATCGCCGTGGCGGATCCGTTGGCGGTGAGAATCGACCGGCTTGCGGGGGAGGTGGCGTTGAAGCCGATGGAGGAAGTCGTGTTGCTGGCGGCGGATGATTTCCGATCGCATCGGACCCGGGTGGACGGAACCGTCACGATGGCGTGGCCGGACGGCCAGGTGGTGATCCAAAGTGCGGGAGCGGCGGCGATCCGGGTGAAGGCGGCGGAAGCGACGGGATTGCGGCCGGGGGATCGGGTGGAGGCTATGGGATTTCCGACGCGACGCGACGGACGTCTGGTGCTGGAGGATGCGGTTTTCGGTGAAGCGGGCGGGCGGAGTGAAGTGGCGGCGGAAAAGGTGACCGCGAGGAAACTGGAGGCCCGGATGAAGACGGAGGATCTGGAAGCGCGGTTGGTTTCGATCCAGGCGGTGTTCCAAGGAGCGGTCCTGGAAAACGGGAGCCAGGTGATTTCCCTGCGCGGCGATGGCCTGGATTTCCAGGCGTTCCTGCCGAAAGGCGAGGCGCTGCCGAATGGCTTGGAAGCGGGCGACAAGGTCGGGGTGACGGGTGTGTGCCGTGTGATCTGGAGCGAAAAGGCGTTGCGTTTCGGGCGCACGGCGGATCGGTTCGATCTGCAACTGAACGATGCCGAAGCGATCGTGTTGAGGGGTGGAAGGGCTTGGTGGACGCAAGGCAGGCTCGCGGCTTTGGCGGGTGGGATTTTCGTGGTGCTGGTCGGATCGGTGATCTGGTCGATGGTGCTCGGGCGTCGGGCGGGGAGCCGGAG